>JBDSTJ010000500.1:0-3506 GCA_039928335.1 Streptosporangiaceae bacterium
TGGCCGAGACCGCGAGCATGCCGACCGGCCCGGCGATCACCCAGCCGTAGTCCCGCACGGCCAGCCACAGGCCGGCCGCCAGAAAGAACACGGCCATCGGGTCGAAGGTCGCGAAGTGCCCCAGGAACTGGGTGGACTGCGCGGTCACGAACGCCCCGGCGGCCCACAGGCCGATCTTGGGGTCGTGGAAGAACTTCTTGGCCGTCCCGTAGACGAAACCGGTCGCCCACACCATCAGGATCGTGCTGAACAGCCGGGCGGTGCTCAGCCCGGCAATGCCGTCCATCAGCGCTCCGTAGGGCGGATAGACGTACGGCGAGCCCGCGAAGTGCGCCAGCACCGTGTCGTCCATCTGGGTGGCGTTCCGGAACCAGGTGTTCAGCTCGGAATGGCCGACCCACAGCTGCAGGGCCTCGTCGCGGTAGGCGGAGTTGTACAGACGCAGTGACAGGAACGCCTGGACGACGAAGATGCCGATCAGGATCGTCCGCGGCGAACCGGGGGCCCAGGGGCCGCGCTCGGCGGCCGGATCGGGGTCGACCCCGGGCTTCTGCATCGTCGTGTTCAACCGAATGAGCTCTCGTGTGAGGACTGACTTACCGACTGACTTGCCGACAAGATGGGAGAGTCTATGACTCAGTTGGATTAGTAGGGTCCAGACCCCTTAAAACGGTCGCGCACGCCCCACTGCGTGACCCGCCACATCGCCTCCGCGACGATGTTGCCGCTCATCTTGCTGACGCCCAGCTCACGCTCCACGAAATTGATCGGGACCTCGACGACCCGCAGGCCGGCCCGGACCGCCCGCAGGGCCATGTCGATCTGGAAGCAGTAGCCGCGGGAGTCGACCGTGTCGAGGCCGATCTTCTCCAGGGCGGTGCGGCGGAACGCCCGGTAACCGGCCGTCGCGTCGTGCAGGCCGATGCCGAGCATCATCCGGGCGTAGGTGTTGCCGCCCTGCGACAGCACCTCCCGGGACAAGGGCCAGTTGTGGACCCGGCCGCCCGGCACCCAGCGGGCCCCGATCGCCAGGTCCGCGCCCTCCTCCAGCGCGGTGAGCAGCAGTGGCAGCTCCTCGGGCTGGTGCGAACCGTCGGCGTCCATCTCGACCATCACGTCGTAGCCCTGGTCGAGTACCAGCTGGAACCCCGCGAGATAGGCCGCGCCCAGCCCATCCTTGGCGGTCCGGTGCAGGACGTTGACCTGCGGGTCGGCCTCGGCGAGGTCGTCGGCGAGCTGCCCCGTTCCGTCCGGGCTGTTGTCGTCCACCACCAGGACGTCGACGTCCGGGGTCGCGGCGCGGACCCGCCCGACGATCAACGGCAGGTTCTCCCGTTCGTTGAACGTCGGGATGATGACCACGATTGTGCCCAGCGAAGCAGGGACGCTCATCGAGCAGGGCCTTTCTGACAGTACGGGTGATCAGGCGATACGGGTGATCAGGGCTGGATCACCGTTTGATCCAGACTTCGAAGAAGCTCGGCCCGAGGGCCGAGGTGTAGGCGAGCGAGGCCTTGGGGCGGTAGGCGTCGCTGGTGTCCAGCGCCGTCAGGAGCAGCTTGCGCAGGGGCGTGTCGGCCTGGCGGTCCAGCACCACCACGTCGAAGTAGCCATCCTTGATCGCCTTCTGGTAGCCGGCCGCCCCGGTCTGCGACCGGTAGCTGATCTTGTTGAGACCGATCCACTGGCCGGGGTCGGAGTTCTCCCCGGCGTAGTACGAGGCGATCTCGGGGGCGTCGCTCAGATAGTGGCCCTGGCTCTTGAAATAGGGCTCGAGCTGTTCGACCAGGACCTTCTGGTTCGACCAGTAGCCGAAGTTCCAGCTGGCCTGGGCCATCCCGAACACCATGACCAGAACCCCGATCAGGATCCCGGCCTGCGGGAACTTGAAGTGCGCACCCATCATCCGGGTGACGCCGACCCCGGCCATCGAGGTGGTGAACAGCAGGCCGAACCCGACGTTCTTGGCGAGGGAGGTGCCGTTGTGGAGGAACGCCTGGTAGAGCGGCGCGATCAGGGCCGCGCCGCACATCACCGTCGCCAGCCCGATCCGCCAGTTGCGGCCCGGGTCGGGCGCGGCGCCGGGCCGGACCGTGACCTCGCCCATCCGGCTGCGCCGGACGTAGAAGACCCCGCCGAGGATGCCGACGGCCAGGACCAGGCCGCCCCACTCCAGGAACGAGCCGAGCATCCGGCCGGGCGAGTCCGGGCCGCCGGGGGCCGCAGCGGTCGTCACCTCCTGGAAGGCCTCGAACGAGCCGGTGGCCAGGAGCAGCAGGCCGACCGAGGCCAGCGCGCCGGCGAGCAGCGCCCCGCCCCTGGCCATGCCCTGGGCCCGGCCGATGTAGGGGATGGAGACCAGGGCCGCGATCGCGGCCACGACGAAGACATACGGGGCCGCGGCGAACTTGACGGCCACCGCGAGGCCCAGGACGGGCGCGGCCGCCACCCCCAGCCAGATGTGGTCCTTCCCGGTCATGACCACGATCCAGAGCGACAGGGTCAACAGGAAGAACGCGAGGGCGTCGAAGGTGGCCAGGTTGCCGATGAGCGCGGTCGACTGGGTCACGACCAGCAGGGACGTCGCGCAGAGGCTGGCGCGCTCGTTGAACAGCCGCCGGTTGAGGAAGTAGAACAGCGAGGTCGCGGCCAGCATCAGCAGCAGGCTGCTGGACCGGACCAGTTCGATGCCGCCGGCGCCGTCCAGCACCGCGGCCAGGGCCGGATAGATCTGGGGTGCGCCCGACAGCGGCGTCCCGGTCCAGGGCAGCCCGTCGAGCTGGGCCCGGCCACCGGTGATCAGCAGCGCCTCGTCGAGGGACGCGCCGTTGTGCAGGCGCAGGGTCAGGCAGGTCTGCACGGCCAGCAGCGCCAGCAGCGAGCACAGGCTGATCAGGTCGCGGCGGCGGCTCGGTGCGGACGACCAGCCGGACTCGGCCGGCTTGGGCACCACGTAGCCGGGCTTGCGCGGGCCGCGGCCCAGCCGGATCCGGTCCAACGTCATCAGGCTCGGCGGGATCGGCTTGGGCGGTGGCTCCTGCTGTCGCTGCTGCGGCGGACGTTGCGGCTGGGGGCGGGCAGCAGGAGGCGCGGTGTTCGGGGGCCTGTCCATCACTTGACCAGCGCCTTGGCGTCGAACCCCATGCGCGGGTCGGCCGCGGCCGTCCGGAAGGCCTGCAGGGTCTGGGGAGTGCTGTCGACCCGCCAGTCCTTGTTCTCTTCCTTCTGCTTGAAGTAGTCGAACCAGAGCAGGCCGATGATGTTCTTGTTCGTCAACGTCGTCCTGAACATGTCCTGCAGGTCAGCGATCTTGGACGGGCCCTCCTGCGAGCCGGTCTCGGCCAGGATGAAGGGCTTGCGGGTGAACTTGCGGACTTCCCTCATCGTGGGGCCGAACAGCTGCGCGGTCGTCCGCTCGGGGTTCTTGACCTCGAAGTAGCCGACGACGCCGATCCAGTCGACGTAGTCGTCGCCCGGGTAGAACGGCTGGAGCCGGACGTCCTTGA
>JBDSTJ010000501.1:0-13142 GCA_039928335.1 Streptosporangiaceae bacterium
CGGATCGCGCACGTGATCTCCGAGACCACCAACGTCACCCCCAACTCTCAGCAGCCCTATGTGGGGACGTCGGCGTTCGCGCACAAGGCCGGCCTGCACGCCTCGGCGATCAAGGTCGACCCCAACCTCTACCAGCACATCGACCCGCTGCTCGTCGGCAACGACATGCGCATGCTGGTCTCCTCGATGTCCGGCCGGGCCTCGGTCGAGCTCAAGGGCAGGGAACTCGGCTACGACCTGTCCGGCCCGAAGGCCGCCGAGGTGGTCACCAGGGTCAAGGAGCTGGAGTCGCACGGCTACACCTTCGAGGCCGCCGACGCCTCGTTCGAGCTGCTGCTCCGCGAGGAGCTCGCGGGCGTGCGGACGTCGTACTTCTCGGTCGAGTCCTGGCGGGTCATCGTCGAGCAGCGGCCCGACGGCGTGCGCATCGCCGAGGCCACCGTCAAGGTGCACGCCAAGGGCGAGCGGATCGTCGCGGTCGGCGAGGGCAACGGGCCGGTCAACGCCCTCGACAAGGCGCTGCGCAACGCCCTGGAACGGCTCTACCCCGAGCTGGCCGCGCTGGAACTGGTCGACTTCAAGGTCAGGATCCTCGAAGGCTCGCACGGCACCGACGCCGTCACCCGGGTCCTCATCGACTCCAGCGACGGCAAGTCCGAGTGGGGCACCGTCGGCGTCGGCGAGAACATCATCGCGGCGTCCTGGCAGGCGCTCGAAGAGGCGATCACCTATTGCCTGCTGCGGGCGGGATACGACCCGTCCTGATCGGGTAGACATGTGATCATGTCTTCTCAGGTCATCGACAACAGCGCGGAGTCGCGCTATGAGCTTCACCTCGACGGGCAGTCGGCCGGATTCGCGGTCTACCAACTCACCGACGGTGCGGTGGTGTTCACCCACACCGAGATCGACCCGGCGGTCGGCGGCAAGGGCCATGGCGGCACCCTGGTGCGCGGGGCGCTGGACGACGTGCGCGGCCGCGGGCTGTCGGTCGTGCCGGCGTGCCCGTTCGTCAAGAGCTACATCGCCAAGCATCCGGAGTATGAGGACCTGCTCAAGTGAGCAGGTCCTCGTGACTCCGGGCCTGTGATCTCAGGACTGGTATCTCAGGACTGGTATCTCAGGACTGGTGTCTCAGGACTGGTGTCTCAGGATTTCGGCGAGGCCTGCTGGACCACTTCGAAGGACCACAGTTCGGCCGCCGAGGAGGCGGGACCGCCGTGACCATGGCCGTGCCCGCTTCCCTCGGCCGCCGCCGCGGCCTTGGCGTGGCCCTGGGCGAAGGACTGGCTCTTGGTCCAGGCCTCGAAGTCCTCCTCGCTCCGCCAGCGGGTGTAGACCATGTACTGCTCGGTGCCCTCGACCGGGCGCAGCAGCTCGAATCCCTCGAATCCCTCGGCGGACTCCACCAGCCCGGCCCGGCCGGCGAACCTGCGCTCGATCTCCTCGCGCATCTCGGCCGGAACGGTAAGAACATTGATCTTCACGACGCTCAAGCTGACTCCTCGGACGGGACTGACCTTTCCCCGAACCCTACGGGGAGCTCATGATCGCCTGCGCCCAGGTGCAGATCTCGGGCGAGGCCCAGGGGAACAGCAGGGTCGCGGAGTAGATCACGTCGGCCCCGTGCGCCGGATGGGCGTACCGGGCGGGGACCTTCGGCCCGGTGCCCTTGAACTGCGAGAGCATCGAGTACTGGATGGCCTGGTCCACCGTGATCCTGCCACCGACGAGGTCCCTGACCTCCAGGCTGAACTCGCCGGGATCCCTGCGCATGTCGGCGGGGAGCGCGGTGCCGGCGCTGGTGCCGCACTCGTCGGGCTGCGCGGTCTCCTGCGCCGTCGCCGCCGATGATGATGACGAAGCGGCGTGCGGGTCCTTCTCGCCGCTGCAGGCCGTCAGGCCGCCGCAGGCCGTCAGGGCCAGGCACAGGACGGCCGGTGCGAAGGGCGGCTTCATGTGGACATTCCTCCGTTGGTACGTCTCAGACTGGTCAAACCGTACTTCCCCCGAACCGTCCGCGGGATCGGGACGTCGGAGTCGAGAAGAGGGAAATCGCCTTCTTCAGGGGGCTTCGCGGTGGGAGGATCTCATGGTGATCGCGGATGACGAACAGCCGACGAACGAGGTGGCGCTGCCCGGCAAGCCGGTCGCGTCGGCTGCGGGCGCCGAGGACACCATGATTGACGCGCCCCAGGGCGCGGCACCGGTGACCGCACCGGTGACGGCGCCGTTCGGGCACCGGCCGCAGCCCGACGTGCTGTTCGCGCCCGTGGTCCAGCAGGCCCCGCCGCCCTACCAGGGGCCGGCGTTCGGTCCCGAAGCGGTCACCGGCCCGCAGGCACCGATCGCGCATCCGGATTTCGGCCTGCTGCCCCCGCCCGTCCGGCCGCGGCCCGAGCGGCGTCCCGCCCTGATGATCGCGCTGGTCTCGGCGCTGGGAATCGCGGTGATCGCGGTCGCGGCGTTCTTCCTCTGGCCGGGTGGCGACCCCAGGACCGTCGCGCAGCGCGCCCCCGTCTCGCTGGGTCCCGTCCCGAGCGCGTCCGCGCCGGGTGGCGGTGGTGCTGCGACGCCGGGAGCCGGTACGGGCCAGGCCCCCGCTCCGCCGGGCTCGGCCGCGCCGGACGGTGCGGTCCCGACTTCCCCGGCCGTCCCGTCCCCGTCCGCGCCGATGCAGTCCGTGCCGTCGCAGTCCGTGCCGTCGCAGTCCGTGCCGTCGGCCTCGGACACGCCCCAGCCCGACCAGACCGGTGCGCCCGTCTCCGGGACCACCACTGCGGGCGTCGGTGTGTCCTACCAGACCGTGGAGGTCTCGCCCGGCTACGTCGAGGGCGTCCTGACGATCACCAACCGGACCGCGAGGCCGATGCCCGCCTGGACCGTCTCGTTCCGGTACCCGACCGCGAAGATCAGAAATGTCTGGGGCGGCGTCCTGGTCAGGTCGGGGAAGAAGATCGTCATCCGCAACGACGCGGACACCGCGCCGATCCCGGTCGGCGCCTCGGTGAGTGTCCGTTTCGGTGGCCCCGGCCTGGCCTCCCAGCCCCTCGGCTGCCTGCTGGCCGGACAGCCCTGCGGTTTCTGACCCCGGGCACCCGCACCTGCCCACGCATGACCGCCAGGACAGGGCCTAAAGTTGTCGGGTGCGTATCGCGAGGTTTTCCGCAGGTGATGAAGTGTCCTTCGGCGTGGTCGAGGGCGAGGAGATCGCGGCCATCGCCGGGCATCCGTTCCTGGGGGAGGTGCGCTTCACCGGCAAGCGGCACCCACTGCTGGACGTACGGCTGCTGGCCCCGATCCTGCCCAGCAAGGTCATCGCCATCGGCAAGAACTACCTGGGCCACGTCCGGGAGATGGGCGGCGAACCGCCGGCCGAACCGCTGATCTTCAGCAAGCCGTCGACCTCGATCATCGGTCCGGGCGAGGCGATCCGCTACCCCGACAAGCTCAGTCGGCAGGTGGACTTCGAGGGCGAGCTGGCGGTCGTGATCGGCCGGCTCTGCCGGGAGGTCCCGCTGTCGCGCGCCAAGGAGGTCATCTTCGGCTACACCTGCGCCAACGACGTGACCGCCCGCGACCTGCAGAAACGCGACGGGCAGTGGACCAGGGCCAAGGGCTTCGACACGTTCTGCCCGCTCGGCCCGTGGATCAGCACCGACCTGGACGCCGCCGACCTGGAGATCACCACCAGCGTCAACGGCGAGGTGAAGCAGCACTCCCGCACCTCCCAACTGATCCACGAGATCCCCGAGCTGATCGCCTATGTCTCCCAGGTCATGACGCTGCTGCCCGGCGACGTGATCCTCACCGGCACCCCCGAAGGCGTCGGGCCGCTGACCATCGGCGACTGCGTGACGGTGTCGGTCGAGGGCATCGGCGACCTCACCAACCGGGTCATCGCGCGCGACTGATCTCTGTCGGACGCGGTCCGTACAGTGGGGTCATGGGCTTCACCGGATTTCCCGACGACACCTTCGAGTTCTTCGAGGGGCTCGAAGTGGACAACACCAAGAGCTACTGGACGGCGCACAAGAAGGCCTACGAGAGGTACGTCCACGAGCCTCTCGTGGCGTTGTTCGCGGAGCTGGAGCCCGAGTTCGGGCCGGCCAAACTGTTCCGGCCCTACCGGGACGTGCGTTTCGCCACGGACAAGTCGCCCTACAAGACGCATCTGGGCGGGCTCGTCGACGGTTTCTATGTGGGCCTGGACGCCTCGGGGCTCACCTGCGCGGGCGGCTTCGGGGCCCAGGCCCCCGACCAGCTCGCCCGCTACCGCGCCGCCGTGACCGCGCCCGCCACCGGGATCGCACTCGCCAGGGTGCTGGCGGACCTGGCCGGACGCGGGCTCGTGATCTCGCACTCCGACGCGCTCAAGACCCGGCCGCGGGGGGTCCCCGCCGACCATCCCCGGGTCGATCTCATGCGGTACAAGATGATGTACGTCGGCACCGGCTGGGGAGCGGAGGACTGGATGGGCACCGCCGAGGTCGCCGAGCGGGTCGGGGACACCTGGCGTGAGCTGCGCCCGCTCGTCGAATGGGGACGGACCCACGTCGGCCCGACCGAGCTCGAGCGGCGCTGAACAGTGGGTTTCCTTTTCGTTTTGGCTCAAGCTCCCTCTATCCGGTAGTCTTTCGGAGTCGCAAGGGAGACCACCAGGTCATCCGAGTGCGATGGGGTATGGTGTAATCGGCAACACGACTGTTTCTGGTACAGTTATTCTAGGTTCGAGTCCTGGTACCCCAGCTGAGGTTCTTCTCCCCGGAGAAGCACTGCGCCTCCGTCGTCTAGTGGCCCAGGACGCCGCCCTCTCAAGGCGGTAGCGGCGGTTCGAATCCGCTCGGAGGTACCACTCAGAAAGAGCCGCACTCGCGGCTCTTTCTGCATTTCCGGCCCTTTTCCCAGGGATGTTCAGCTGTCAGGTTTCCGGCGGGTGAGGAGAGCACGGAGGGTTTCGGCGGCTTCGTTGAGGGCGGTCCGGAGGGCGGGGAGCGCTGCGGGGGAGAACTCGGGGTCGGGGCCCACCAGGGTGAGGGCACTGAGGGGGGCGGCGGGTACGGCGCGGCTGAGGGAGGCGACCAGGCTGTCGTTGCGGCCGTGTTCCAGGGCGAAGCCTTCGCGTTCGGCGGCGGCCAGGTCGGACCCGAGCGCGTCCATGGGGTGGCCGTCGTCCTCGGCCGGGCGGAGATAGGGGTGGCGGGCCGCCGGCGGGAGGGCCGCGACCAGGGCCAGCGGGCCGGCGAAGCGGTGGACGGGGAGGGCCTCACCGCGCAGATGGGTGATCATGTGCAGCCGGGCGGGGCGGACCACGTCGATCACCCGGGCGCGGTCGGCCTCCAGGATCTGGAGGTTGACCATCAGGCCGGTACGGGCGGACAGTGACTCCAGGACCGGGTGGGCGAGAGCGGCCAGGGAGTCCGCGGCGGCGGTGCCGGACAGCCGGAGGATCGCGGCCCCGGGCAGATACCGGTCGTCGGTCCGCTGGACCCAGGCCCGCTCGAGGAGATCGGCGAGGATCCGGTGCGCGGTGGCGCGGTGCAGCCCGGCGGCGTCGGCGATCTCACTGAGCCGCAGTGGGCGGTCCGCACCGGCGACGATCTCGATGAGGTCAAGGGCCTTGTCCACGGCCGAACTGGACGATCTGGGCAATCGAGTCACCTTCCGGGTCATGCTAGCTTTGTCTCATCTGGCAATACCAGTGTTTCATGCTATGTAACACGATCTCGAGAAGGCGAGTGGGCGGTTTCATGGAGTTCCTCGGCACGCCGACTCCCTTCGCCCCGGCGGTGGAGGGCACGATCGTCGTGTACCAGGGGGCCACGCTGCTCGACGGGCACGGCGGCCCGGCCCGGCCCGATGCCACGATCGTCGTGGACGGTGCGTACCTCCGGCTGGTCACCGGCGAGGGGATACCAGCGGAGTTCGCCGCCGCGGAGCGGGTCGATCTGGGCGGCGCATTCGTGATTCCGGGCCTGATCGACACCCACCAGCACCTGGCCACCCCGCCGGACCGGGCGGTGGCCGAGGCCGTCCTGCGCCGGCAGGTCCGGTGCGGCATCACCGCGGTCCGCAGCATGGCAGACGACCTGCGGCAGATCGGCGACCTCGCGCGGGCGACACTGGTCGGGGAGATCCCCGGGCCCGACATCCACTACGCCGCCCTGATGGCCGGACCCGGCTTCTTCGACGACCCCCGCACCTGGCAGGTCTCGCGAGGAGCCGTACCGGGCACCGTGCCGTGGATGCAGGCGATCACGGAGGAGACCGACCTTCCGCTCGCGGTCGCCATGGCCAGAGGCACGGGCGCGACAGCAGTCAAGATCTACGCGGATCTGCCCGCCGCGACCGTCACCGCGATCACGGCCGAGGCGCACCGGCAGGGCCTGCAGGTCTGGGCGCACGGCGCGGTGTTCCCCGCGAGCCCGGCCGAGGTCGTCGACGCGGGGGTCGACGTCGTCTCGCACGTCACGCTGCTGGCGCACGAGGCGTCCGCCGACCTCGCCGGCGCGACGTACAAGCACAAGCCGCCGATCGACTTCGCGCGCTTCGCCGACGGGACCGACCCGGTCATGGCGGCCCTGTTCGCGCGGATGCGGGAGCGCGGCACCCTGCTGGACGCGACCGCCGCCCTGTGGGCGGTGCTCGACGGCGACCACGCCAGGTCCGGGCTCGCGGCGGCCCTCACCCGGCAGGCCCACCGGGCCGGCGTCGAGATCTGCACCGGGACCGACCACGAGACCGGTGCGGGCGAGCGCTTCCCCGCGCTCTTGGACGAGCTGTTCTTCCTGGCGCACGAGTGCGGCATCCCCGCCGCCCAGGTCCTCCGGTCGGCGACCCTGGTCGGGGCGATGAGCATGGGCGCGGCCGACGTCATGGGCACCGTCGAGGCAGGGAAGCTCGCCAACTTCGCGATCCTCGACCAGGACCCCGCAGCGGACCTCGCCGCGCTGCGGACCATCTTCTGCACCGTCAAGCGCGGTCGCCGCCACCCCACCGCACAAGGACGGACCTGAATATGATCATTAATGCGCTGGGCGGGATCGACAACCCGAACGCCGACCTCGCGGGTGTCAACGCGCTGCTCCAGAACAGCGACGAGATGGTCGTGGACGCCCGCGCCCTCGCCGACGCGCACGCTTCGGGGCTGACGGCCGTCAACATCACCCTCGGCTATGTGATGGGCGACCTGCCGCCGTATGAGCACACTCTGCACGAGCTCGACGTGTGGGACCAGATCATCGAGGACCATCCCGCCGATCTGCTCAAGGTGCTGACCGGGGACGACATCCGACGCGCCCACGCCGAGAACCGGATCGGCGTGATCTACGGGTTCCAGAACGCCGTCCAGGTCGGCGACGACCTCGCCCGGATCGCCGGGTTCGCGGCGCGTGGCGTCCGGATCGTCCAGCTCACCTACAACCAGGCCAACCCGATCGGCGACGGTTCGATGGCCCCCGGGAACCGCGGCCTCACCCGGTTCGGCCGCGAGGTGGTGGCGTCACTCAACGACAGCCGGCTGATGGTCGACCTGTCGCACAGCGGCGAGCGGACCTGCCTGGAGGCCGCCCGGCTGTCGGCTCGGCCCGTGTCGATCAACCACACCGGCTGCCGTGCCGTCACCGACCTGCCGCGCAACAAGACCGACGAGGAACTGCGCCTGGTCGCCGACCGGGGCGGCTTCGTCGGCGTGTACTTCATGCCGTATCTCAACCCCACCGGGCACGCCACCGCCGCCGACGTCGTCGAGCACCTGGTCCACGCGGTCAACGTCTGCGGCGAGGACCACGTCGGCATCGGCACCGACGGCTCGATCACCTCGATCGACGATCTCGACGCCTACCGCACCGAACTCCTCGGGCACAACGCCGCCCGGTTCGCCGCCGGAGTCGCGGCCACCGGTGAGGCCGCCGACACCCTGCCGTTCGTCCTCGACCTGCGCGGAGTCGACCAGTTCCGCACACTCACCGGCCTCCTCCACCAGCGCGGTTGGACCACCACCCGCATTGAAAAGATCATGGCCGGTAACTTCCTGGCCTACGCGGACCGCATCTGGTCCTGACCTGCCCGCCGTGACAGGACGTCCGCAACACTGTTGGTCAGGACCGTCCGGTCAGCGGTGCGCCTGATTCGAACAGCGCGATCATGTCCGGCCCCGGCTGACGATCCCCGTCTCGTAGGCGAAGATCGTCAGCTGGATCCGGTCGCGGGCCCCGACCTTCTCCAGCAGATGGCTGATGTGGGTCTTGGTCGTGGACAGGCTGATGAACAGCTGCCGGGAGATCTCACTGTTGGTCAGCCCCCGGGCCACCGCCAGCAGGAGCTCGCGTTCCCGGGGGGTCAGCTGGGCCAGCCGCCGCTCGTCCACGGGCTGGGGTTCGGGGTCGGCGGTGTAACGCTCGATCAGCCGGCGGGTGATCCGGGGCGAGAGCATCGCCTCGCCGGAAGCCACGACCCGGACGGCCGCCAGCAGGTCGGCCGCGATCACGTCCTTGAGCAGGAAGCCGCTCGCCCCGGCCCGCAGAGCGTCATGGACGTACCGGTCGGCGTCGAAGGTCGTCAGGATCAGGACCCGCGTCGTGGACTCGCGCGTCACGATCCGCGTTGCCTGGACCCCGTCCATCCGCGGCATCCGGATGTCCATCAGCATCACCTCGGGCTCCACCGCCCGAGCCAGCTCCACCGCGGCCTGCCCGTCCTCGGCCTCACCGACCACCTCCAGCCCCTCTTCCGACCGCAGCAGCGACACGAACCCGCTCCGCACCAGCGCCTGGTCCTCGGCAACGGCCACCCGGATGCTCCTTCCACGTCCGGTGGGGGCGGTCATCAGGTGGCCTCGTAGGGGATGCGGGCCTGGACCTGGAAGCCGCCGGTGAGGGTGTCGCCCACGTGGAGGGTGCCGCCCAGCAGGGCGGTGCGTTCACGCATGCCGACGATGCCGTGGCCCGGGGTGCCCGCGGCGGCGGAGCCCCTGCCGTCGTCGGTGACGGTGAGCAGGAGGGCGGCGGGTTCATAGGTGAGGACGATGGCGGCGCTCCTGGCGGCGGCGTGTTTCAGGGTGTTGGTCAAGGCCTCCTGGATGATCCGGTAGGCGCAGAGCTCGGCGGAGGCGGGCAGCGGCCGGGGGTCGCCGTGCACGAGGGCCTGGGCGGGAAGGCCGGCGGACCGGAACGTCTCGACCAGGGTGTCGAGGTCGGCCAGGCTGCGGGCGGGCTCCACCGGGCCGGGGTCGGAGTCCTCCCGCAGGAGCGCGAGGATCTGGCGGAGCTCCTGGAGGGTGGCGCGGCTGACGGTGCCGATCGTGGCGAGGGCCTCGATGCCGGCGGCCGGGTCGCGGGTCGCGAGATGCTCGCCGACGGTGGCCTGCACGGAGATCACGCTGACCGAGTGGGTGAGCACGTCGTGCAGTTCGCGGGCGATCCGCAGGCGTTCCTCGACGATGAGGAGAGCGGCCCGGTCACGCTCGGAGTCGATAAGGGCGAGGAGCCCGTCCCGGCGGGACCGCAGCAGCGTGCCCAGCCACCAGGCCACCCCGAAGATCACGCAGCTCTGCACGACCGTGGCGGGGCCGAGCTCGGGTGGGCGGGCCAGCGCGGTCGCGGCCAGGCCCAGGAAGACGGCGGGCAGGACCGTCCAGGCCCAGCGCCGGGTGTCGTGGTAACCGACGCCGAACAGCATCAGCGTGATCACGAAGGGCAGCACGTCGACGTGGTCGGCACGGAGGCCGAGCACGATCGCGCAGCACCCGGCGATGGTGAGCGCCGGCAGGCGGGCCCGGCGGGTCAGCGCGAGCGCGCCGGCGCCGAGACCGGTGAGGACATAGGACAGCAGGTCGGGGGAGTGGAAGGCCGGGTCGGGACCGGCCCGCCGCAGAACGAGAAGGGCCAGCGCTGCGGCGGCGGTCCCGGCCAGAGCGTCAGGCGTACGCGACATGCCGTAACCCTAGGGCTGCGCGGCCGTCAGGCCCATCGGTCTGCGGACCGATAAGGCCGGGTACCCGCGCCCGAGGCGGCACGACCCCGTGCTGGGCGACGGTGGAGGACCCATCGACCAGGAGATCCTCATGACCCCCCTCAGGCAGGCCGGCGCCTTCGTCGGCATCACCTATGTCCTCGCGCTGACCGTGGCGCTGCTGTTGCCGCACCAGGAACTCGCACCGATGCTGACGATCTTCGCCCCGGTGCTCGCCGTGGCGATCACCACGACCTTCCTGTGCCGCCGGGGCGAACGCAGGCGCGCCTGGGCTGAGATCGGCTGGCGGTGCACCTGGCGCACGCTGCTGCTCGCGCTGGCGATTCCGGTCGGCTTCGCCGCCGTCTCCTTCGGCACGGCCGTCCTGCTGGGCGTGGCCCGGTATCCCCTGCCCCAGATCACGGCAGAGTCCGTGCTCGACCTGAGCGTCGAGCTGGTACTCGGCAGCCTGTTGATCGTCGGGGAGGAGATCGGCTGGCGGGGCTTCCTGCTGGCGCGCCTGGCCACGGTGATGCCGCGGGGCCGCGCCTGGCTGGTGACCGGGGCGTTCCACGCCTGCTTCCATCTGCCGCTCCTGCTGCTCACCACGACCTACCAGAGCGCGGGGAACCGGCTGATCGTCGTCCCGTGTGTGCTGGTCACCATCACCCTCGCGGGCGTGGTGTACGGGTGGATCCGCGATCTGAGCGGCGGGATCTGGGCCGTCAGCGTCCTGCACAACACCTTCAACACCATCTTCGAGATGCTCACGGTGAGTGCGGTGACAGGATCGGTGGCGACGTTGGCCTACGTCACGACCGAGACCGGGGTCGTGACCATGATCGCTGTCGGAGCCGTGGCCGTCCTGCTGCTCAGGAGAGATCGCGCGCACGGGTCCCCGTACAACGAGCCGTCTGGCGACGTTCTACGGGGGCGGCGACTGTCTGCGGAGTAGAGGGGGGTCGGCGTTAAAGCTTGATCAGTTTTGCGTACGGGGCGGGGATCCGCCGCTGCTCAGAGCCGAAATTGACGATCACTGCGATGTCCTCGGAGACTCCGATGACACGGCCGAGACCGTACTTGTCGTGGCTGACCAGATCGTCGATGGCGAACTGCTCGAGTGGCGGAGGAAGCGGCGGAGGCTTGAAGGGACTGGTGGGCAGGTGACGCGGCGCCGTGGATCGTGAAGGTTTCATCTCCTCCAGTATGCGCTTTCGGCCGACCAGAGGGAGCCCCGGACGCCGCGAAGTTACCGGACAGATGGCTGGAACAGCCGGTGACCAAGGGAAAAACGTGCCGAGAACGGTCTGGTAATTCGGGCTTGGCCTGGTTCGGAACCGGGCAGGGACTCCCGGCAGCCGCAGCCGGCCGTCCCCGGCGCTGCCGCGAAAGGAGTGATCATCTCGATCCTCATCGGGTCGGGAACGCCGGATGTTGATCAGGTTCGGCTCAGGTGTTCACCCCGTTTTTGCGATTGGGCCTTGACCCGGGAGGCCGGAATTGGTCGACTTAACATGAAATTCGTTCATGAGGAGTCATATGCAGAACCGGCGGAACTTCCTGCGCGCGACCGTGGTGGGCGGCGGGGCCGCGGCCCTGGCCGGCGGGCTCTGGCAGCAGGCCTTCGCGGACCCCGCCCAGCCCGGGGCCGGGCCGTATGGGCCGCTGCTCGCCGCCGACGGCCTGGGGATCCAGCTTCCGCAGGGCTTCACCAGCCGGGTGATCGCCCAGTCGATGAAGAAGGTCGCCGGCACCGGCTACGTGTGGCACCCGGCCCCGGACGGCGGGGCGTGCTTCGCCGACGGGGACGGCTGGATCTACACCAGCAACTCGGAGGTGCCGCTGGTCGGCGGGGTCTCATCCGTCCGTTTCGGGCCCGACGGGACGATCACCAAGGCCTACCGGACCCTCGCGATGAGCCAGCTCAACTGCGCCGGCGGCGCGACCCCGTGGGGCACCTGGCTGTCGGGCGAGGAGTACGACCTAGGGATGATCTACGAGACGGACCCGTACGGCAAGAAGGCCGCCAAGTCCCGGCCCGCCCTCGGCCGGTTCAAGCACGAGGCGGCGGCCTGCGACCCGGTCAACAAGGTCATCTACCTCACCGAGGACCAACCGGATGGCTGTTTCTACCGGTTCCGGCCCAAGACCTGGGGCGACCTGTCCAGCGGGACGCTGGAGGTGCTCACCGGCACCGATCTCGGCCCGGTCGGCTGGGCCAAGGTGCCCAACCCGCAGTTCTGGCTGACCCCCACCCGCGAGCAGGTCGCGGCCGCGATGCACTTCCGCGGCGGCGAGGGCTGCCACTACGCCGACGGCATCTGCTACTTCACGACCAAGGGCGACAACCGGGTCTGGGCGTACGACACCGCCCGGGTGGCCCTGTCGCTCGCCTACGACGACGACCTCGTCGTGGGCACCGCGCCGCTGCAGGGCGTCGACAACATCACCGGCACCCCGGGCGGAGACCTCTACGTGGCCGAGGACGGCGGCAACCTGGAGATCAACCTGATCACGGCCGAGGGCGTCGTGACCCCGTTCCTGCGGGTCAACGGCCATGACAAGTCCGAGCTCACCGGACCGGCCTTCTCCCCGGACGGCAGCCGGCTGTACTTCTCCTCCCAACGCGGCACCACCGGCGCGATCGCCGGCACCGACGGCGTCACCTTCGAGGTCACCGGCCCGTTCAGACGCTGAGAGCAGGGGTCCGGAGCGCCCAGGTCACCAGGACCCGGGCGCTCCGGACGAGGCCGATCGCCACGGCACCCGGAACCTGAGAGCCCCAGCACCCTGAGAGCCCCCAGAACCACGCGAATCAATCAGAACTGAAGGCCGCGTCGAACGAGGTGGTCGGCGGGGTGATCGCGTTGAGCCGCCGAATGAGGGACAGGGCCTCGGGCGCACCCTGCAGGCGGTCCATGCCGGCGTCCTCCCACTCGATCGAGATCGGGCCGTCGTAGCCGATGGCGTTGAGCGCCCGGAAGCAGTCCTCCCACGGCACGTCGCCGTGCCCGGTGGAGATGACGTCCCAGCCGCGCCGCAGGTCGGCCCAGGGCAGGTGCGCGCCGAGCCGCCCGCGCCGGCCGTCGGGCCGCCTGACCTTGGTGTCCTTGCAGTCGACATGGTAGATCCGGTCGGCGAAGTCGAGGATGAACCCGGCCGGGTCCAGGTCCTGCCACACCATGTGCGAG
>JBDSTJ010000502.1:0-3677 GCA_039928335.1 Streptosporangiaceae bacterium
CGATCGGCGATCCGGACGAGGACCGCGACGCTGTCGCGGAACTCCTGGGCCCTCGCCGGGTCCGACAGGACGCCGCGTTCCCCTGCGGGCATGTCGCCGGCGAAGAAGTTCAGGCCGATCAGCTGCACCCGGGCGTCCTCGAGGGACCGGCAGAAGGCGTCGATCTCCGGCCCCGACGGGACGGCGGACCCGAACGGCCACCAGAACTCCACCGCCTCGAAGCCCGCGGCTCTGGCCGCGGACGGCCGTTCGAGCAGCGGGAGCTCGGTGAACAGGATCGAACAGTTGACTGCGTAGCGGGTCATGCGGCGTTCTCCCTGTAGGCGACCCCCACATGATGCAGGCCTAACGGCCTGCCCGCCCAGTGGCTCAGCGACGTGAAGTGGCCGGCCGGTGGATGCGGCGACCCCGGTCAGGACCATCTGGAGCTGGCCGCGTTCGCGCGGGCAGCCAAGAACGGGCGGTTCGACGACCTGTTCACCTCCTGGCCGTCCTCTGCACCGCCGTGAGCAGCAGTCAGTTGGATATGGCAACCTGGGGGGATGACCGCACTCAGCTCCGGCAGGCCGTGCTCGGTCGCCGCGGCCCTTCAGGTGGTCGGCGAGAAATGGGCGATCCTGGCCATCCGCGAGATCGCCTTCGGCAACCGCAGGTTCGACGCCATCGCCCGCAACACCGGGGCCTCCCGCGACATCCTGACCACCCGGCTGCGCACCCTCGAGACCGCGGGGATCATCGAACGCCGCCGGTACCACGAGCATCCGCCCCGGTTCGAGTACCACCTCACCGCGGCAGGGCACGACCTCAAGCCGGTGCTCAACGCGCTGCGGGTCTGGGGCGACACCTGGCTGCAGGACGAACCGCCGACCCGGGTCGAGCATGTCTGCGGCCACGACCTCGAGGTCGTGACGTCCTGCCGGCACTGCGGGGAGGAGGTCCGCGACCGGGACCTGCGCATCGACGTGGTCTCATCCGGCTGGACCCTGCAGGGACCGGTCAGGACCTGAGCCGCCCGATACCGGCGTAGAAGTGGACCCGCGCCAGCTCCTCCGGCGAGACCACCCGGCCAGGACGCCACAGTGGAACCTGCACCAGTCCCGGTTCCACCAGGTCGAACCCCTCGAAGTACTCCGAGATCTCCGCGTGGGTGCGTGGCAGCAGCGGCGCGGTCGCCCGGCTGTAGATGGCGCGCAGCGCCTCGCCGCTCGCCTCGTCGCCGAAGTCGAGTGTGCAGTGCGAGACGGTCAGGAAGCTGCCCGGGGCCATGCGTTCGCGCAGGGTGCGGACGAGCCGCACCGGATCCTCCGCGTCCTTGATGAAGTGCAGGATCGCGATCAGATTGACCGCGACCGGCTCGGTGAAGTCGATGATCGCGTTCAGGTCGGGGTGATCGAGGATCTTCCCGGGTTCGCGCAGGTCGGCCTGGAGCACGCTGGTGCGGCCCCGGCCCTCGCCGGCCATCAGCGCGCGGGCGTGCGCGAGCACCATCGGGTCGTTGTCGACGTAGACCACCCGGATGCCCGGATCGATCTGCTGCGCGACCTGGTGGGTGTTGCCCGCGGTGGGAATGCCCGTCCCGATGTCGAGGATCTGCTTGATCCCGGCCTCGGCCAGGAACCGCACGGCCCTGCCGAGGAACGCGCGGTTGCCCTGGGCGGTGAACGGCATGTCCGGAACGGCCGCGATGGCGGCGTCGGCCGCCGCCCGGTCCGCGGCGAAGTTGTCCTTGCCACCCAGGTAGTAGTCATACATCCGGGCCGGGTGTGGGACCGTGGTGTCGACGTTCTCCGGTGCCCGGTCACTGCTGATCGAGGTGAAGTCCCACTCGGATCTCGGCTCGGGCATAGAGGTTCCCCCACGGGTTCGGCATCGGAGCGAACTAGATCATATGCCGCCGAGGATCTGCTCGGCGATCGGAGCGGGCCCGCGCCCTGCGGAGCCGTCCTGCCGGACTCGCTCAGCAGACCGGGGCCACCGCGATCGACAGCGGAATCTCGTCCAGCCGGAGCCTCCGGACGATCCCGCCGGGCCCGGTCAGCTCGAAGCGCCACTCACCGCGCTCGTCGACGGCTCCGGGGGCGTCGCCGATCGTCTCGAGCAGGGCCCGGACCCGCGGGTACGGCGTCCGGGCGATCACCTGCGCGGCCAGGCCGCAGGTCCGGATCGCCTCGATCGCCAGGGACGCCTGCAAAATCCCGGACCTGGCATAGGCCTCGGTGCGAAGGATCACGTGGTCGCCGCCGAGGATCGTGGCGGCGGCCTCCTCGCCCGCGGTGTTGTAGAGCAGGAGCGAGTCGCCGCGGCGCACCTGGAACTCACACAGCGGCAGCGGGACGTCGGCCTCGAGCCCGGCCCGCCGCTCCTTGCCGATCACCGGCCCCATCGCGAGCTTCGCCACCTGCGGGAAGCGCTCCACGGTCGGGTCGATGAAGATCCGGTGCCCGGGCAGCCAGAGCGCGCAGTGACCGACCAGGACGTCGTCCTGCCAGTACGGATCCGGCGTGCCGTACAGCGCGTGCCGCCCGGTGGCACTGTCCTCGACCAGCAGGTCGACGGCCCGCAGCTGCGCCCGGATCCCGTAGTGGGCCAGGGCGCCGCGGACGGTGAAGCACACGTCCACGCAGTCGCCCTGGATGCGGCCGGCCGCGGCCACCGCGAGGTCCATGAAACCCGGGACGAGTTGGGGGACCATCAGCTCACTGTCGAGGTTGCCGGCTGCGAGGACTCTGGCGAGCCGCTCCTCGGCCAACCGCACCCGCTCGCTCGCCCGGGTGAGACCGGGAGGTGTTCTTCCGCCGCGTGTTCTGGGCATGCCTCGACGTTACGCTGAGAAACTCCGTTCTGTGCCCGATTCAACACACTCCGCAAAGACCGTCATTCGTCCATACCGGGGTGTGACCCGCCCAACCGGGCGGTCCGGCCCGGAGCAGACCGACAGCCGCCGGAACCTGCCGGTCACGGCACCCGGGGGCGGCCGGGTGCGACCAGGACCGCCGAGCTCAGAAGGCGCCGTCCGCGACCTGGAGGACCGTCAGGCCCAGGGCACGCCAGGCGTCGACGACCTGGTCGCGGTCGTCGAGCACGCAGGCGACGTCGTAGACCTCGCGCACGTGCGCGTCGAACAGCTCGACCTTGACGATGGAGTCCTTGCGCTGGTCGCCGGCCGGGCGCATGAAAGGCCCGTCGTAGGGGACGGCGACGTGCTCGGTCAGCCAGGTCTCGGTCTCGGCCCGGCAGTCCTCGGTGCGGCCGGACAGGAACACGATCCGGTTGCCGGCCGCGTGCAGGGCGCGCACCACGTCGATCACCGGCTGGTTCGGCACGTCCAGGTGGACCCGGGTCCCGTCGAACGGGCTCCGACCGGTAATGATCGCGGTGGTGCCGTCGATGTCGACCAGGACGGCCCGGACGGTGCCGGGCTTCGGCTCGTACCGGTGCCCGGTCGCGTCTGCCCCGTTCTCGGCGGGGAGCTGCAGCGGGAACCTGCGGCCGGCCAGGAACCGCAGGTGCAGGTCGCGGATCCGCTCCTCACCGACCGGGTGCTCGCGGGCGGCGTCCCGCTCCAGGCAGGTCTGGAGCGGAACGTCGGTGAAGTCGTGGACCGCCAGCTCCGCGCCCGCCCGGCCGGCGAGCCGGGCGAGGTCCCGGGCGACCCGCTGGGGCAGGTTGGTGTCATC
>JBDSTJ010000503.1:0-9920 GCA_039928335.1 Streptosporangiaceae bacterium
ATACGTACTGTTCGTCGCTGGGCATGTGCGAGAAGAAGGCGGGGAGGTCATGGACTCGGCCCGCGCACCCTCCGGGCGTTCGCCAGGCGACGCCGGTGGGATCGACGACGGGCTTCCCCCACGGCAATATGCGCAATATATTGCCTACTATGATCGCCCTGATGCCCAACGCGGCCTATCTCTCGGAGACCTCACGCATGCTGGAGCCCCGGCGCGCGCTCACCGCCCGCGGCGCCGACACCCGGATCGTCACGCACGGCGGCACCCACGAGAACCTGATCGAGGTTCCCTACGACCTGGTCGAACCCCGGATGGACGCCGCCCGCTGCGCCCGGTTCGTCCGGGACGGGGTCGGGCTGGGAGCCTGGGACCAGTCCATGTACTCCGACGCGGAGCTGCGCGCGCACACGCTCGCCGAGGCCGAGTACTTCCGGCGGAACGACGTCGACACTGCGGTCACCGGATTCGCCCTCTCCGCGCTCCTGTCGACCCGACTCGCCGGCGTCCGCCTGGTCACCGAGCACGCGGGCGTCTTCGTTCCGCCGGTGGTCGGCGACAGCTACGGGGACCTGACCATCCACTGCGGCGGGTTCAACCGGGTCGCGGCCGACCTGGGCGTCGAACCGGTGCCGAGCCTGCCCGCGCTGCTCATGGGCGATCTCACCCTCGTGCCCGAACTCCCCGAGGTCACGGGCGTCTCCGCCGCCGAGCTGGAGGCCTGGTCGCCGCAGGGCGATCCGCGCTACCGGCAGGGCACCCGGCTGCGCTACACCGGACCGCTCTTCGCCCGCCTCGACCTCCCACTGCCGCCCGACCTCGAGGCCTTCCTCAAGGCCCCGGGACCCGTTGTCCACGTGGCGATCACGTCCAGCCCGGCCGAGCTGGTCCGTGCGATCGTCGCGGCGTTGCTGGTGTTGGACGGGGTCCGGGTCCTCGTCGCGGCGACCGTGCACGACCTGGCCGACCTCGCGTGCGACCGGGTGCGGATCGGCGGCGTCCTGCCGAGCCACCGGATCATGCCGCGCGTCGACCTGGCCGTGACGGCGGGCGGTCAGGGCCGCGTGCAGGCTGCGATGGCGGGGGGAGCGCCACTCCTCGGCATCCCGCTCCAGCCCGAGCAGGAGCTCAACGTCGGTCTCCTGGAGAAGCTGGGCGCGGCCCGCCGCCTCGCGCCGGCCGAGCTCGCCCGGGACATGCTCGCCACTGACACTCACCGCCTGGCCGCGGAGGGTATCCGTGACCTCTACGCCGCGGTGGACGGCCCGGGGCTGGCGGCCGAGGCGATCCTCAGCGACTGTGGCCGGACAGCAGAAGCTTCCACAGCGCGTCGGCCTCGCTGACCCTCAGGGTGTTCGTCTCGTGGACCGCGCCGGTCTCGCCGTTGGTCCGGCGGATCAGCCGACGACCGCCCAGGCGCATGAGCTCGTAGCGGGTTCGCTGGCAGCCGCAGGTTTCGGCGACCATGGTCGCGCTGGAGTTCCACTGGCTGGCAGGCCGCCACTCGATCCGCTCGGCCGGCGTCGTGTTACGGGTGGCGATCGGCCCGAAGTGCACGTGCTCGGCGGGCGGCGGCCTGCTGGGCGGCGGTTCCACGGGCTTGACGGCCGCCTCGCGCGGAGCCCGCCGATCCTTGGCCGAGAGGTTGTCCCGCACGTCGACAGCGAGCCTCGCGTCGGTCTGCCGTTTCTCACAGGCGGCGCACAGGTCCAGACCGGCCGGCGCATACCGGGACAGGCAGGTGCCGCACCCGGGGGTGGCGCAGATTCTCACCGTCATGGTTGTGGTCCTTGCCGGGGGAAGGACGGTGCGGAGCCGGCTCGGGCCAGCGCGCGGTAGACCGAAGCGACGGAGGGACTCTGGCCCGCATTCGCACCGGTCCTGATGGTGAGCCGGGCGGCGATGTCGGGAACCGGTACGCCCTCGTCCCGCAGGCCCACGGCGAACGCGAGCATGTCGTCGTCGATGACCTTGGGCCGCCCGCCGGTATGCCCTTGGGCGGCGGCCTCCCGCTGGCCTTCGAGGTACTGCTCATGGCGATGGTCGTGGTCGAGCCGGCCCAAAGCGGTCAGCACGGTGAACAGCGTCGAGTCCGGCCCGTGCACGCCGGCGAAACGTCCGCCGAGCAGCTCCAGCCTGGTCTCGGCCCGGCGCAGCCGCAGGGCCAGCTCGATCAACTCGGCGGACGTCCTGGCCGCGTGGTTCAGTTCGAGCACGGTCAGGGTGATGTCCCTGTCGGGGGCTGCGAGCCCGGCGGTGCCGCAGAGCGTGAGTGCCCGGGCGAACTCGGGGCGCGCCCGAGCCCGGCTCGGGACGATCTCGGCGAACACCTGAACGCAACCCGCGTCCCGCAGTGCCTCGATCTGCGAGGCGAGCTGCGGACCCGCGGCATACCCGATGCGCACCCCGCCGTCGGTGTCCCTCTGCCCCAGCACCAGCCGGTCGGTGCGAGTCAACTCACTGGTGTAATCCACCCTGAAATCATCGCATAACCCTCTCGCAAAATCTCGTGTTCACCGTGTAGACCGCCACACCGGGCACCTTGGGTGGAATTTGTCCAAGTCCCTCACGATTGGAAATTTCAACTCCTATGATTGGCGCTGTGTGCACGACCGATAGCTCCTCGTGTGCTGTCGCGTGCCCATTCGGACACCGAGACCCGGGAGATGGCGTGCACGAGATGGTCAAGGGCGGCAACATCGGGTTGGCTGGCCTCAGCGAGACCGACGGTCCAGTGACGCTCACGCTCGGCTGGACGGATCCGACCGGCGCGGGCGAGGCCGACGTCTCGGTACTCCTCCTCGGTCCGGACGGCCGGGTGCGCGGCGATGACGACTTCTTCTTCTACAACCAGCCCGCGAGCGCGGACGGCTCCGTCCAGCTCCTCGGTAAATCGCCGACCGGAAGCGGCAGCGAGGACCAGATCCTGCTGGATCTGACGGCCCTGCCCGAGGAGATCGAACGGGTCGGTATCGCGGCGAGCCGGTATGCCGGGGCGACCTTCGGCCAGCTCGACGATCTCCGGCTGACCCTCTCCGACAGCGCTGGCGCGCACCTGCTCGCCTTCGACATCACCGACGCGGGCGTCGAGAGCGCGTTTGTCTTCGGTGAGCTCTACCGTCGTGCGGGCGAGTGGAGGTTCCGTGCGATCGGCCAGGGCTATGAGTCCGGGCTCGCAGGGCTGGCCAGGGACTTCGGCATCAGCGTCAACGACGACACCGACGAGCCCGTGGTCGAGGAAGCCGTGGCCGTTCTGGTCGAGGCCGAGGCGAAGCAGCCCGCCAAGGTGCGGACGAGCCGGACGCGCACGGTGAAGAAGACCACCCTGCCGAAGACGCTGAAGGTCAGTCTCGCCGACCACGCGTCCTGGCAGCAGGCTCGTCTGTTCTCGGCCTCGGGTCTGCGCAACGACCAGGAAAGGGAGGTCAGGGCCACGTCGACCCTGCTCGCAGCCATGGTGCAAGTACCGGAGTTCGGGCGGCGACTCACCGCACGCTTCAACGCACCGGCCGGTACGGTCCAGACCTTCGCAGAAGCCTCGTTCAAGCACGGCGAGTCCACAGTCCGGCCGGATGGCATCATTCGGGTGGCACGGGCCGGGCGGATCTGGACGGCGCTGGTGGAGACCAAGACCGGCGGCAACCCGCTCAAGACCGAACAGGTCGAGTCCTACCTTGAGGTCGCCGCCCGCAACGGATACGAGACAGTGATCACCCTGTCCAACGACCTGGCGCTCGACGGGGAGCACCCGCTGACCGTCGACAAGAGGAAGCTGAAGAAGGTCGCGCTGAGGCACCTGTCCTGGGCTGAGGTGGCGCACGAGGCCCACATGCTCTGCCACCACGACGGCCTGGCGAACTCCGCGCACGCCTGGCTGCTCGGCGAACTCCTCTACTATCTCGGCCACGACAACGCCGGCTGCCAGGGCTTCCAGAACATGGGGTCGGCGTGGGTGCCGGTGCGCAACTCCATCACCGAGGGCACACTCCGGCCCGGTGACAGGCGCGCCGTGCAGGTGGCGGAGAACTGGGAGAAGCTGATTCGGCAGCTCTGCCTGCGACTCGGCGGCGAGACAGGCCTGGCTGTCGCTCCGGTGCTCCGCCACAAGCGCGGCGGGGACCCGTCCCTGCGGCGGGAGCAGACCGTCGCGAGCCTGATCGGCACCGGCCGGATGATCGCGGAGATCAGGATCCCCGGCGCCGCGGGTTTGGTCATGATCGGAGCGGATCTGCGCACCGGTCAGATCGAGCTCACGATCGAGGTCCCTGCTGCCGCGCGGGCCCGCGCCCTCACCCGGGTGCAGTGGTTGCTCCGCCAGCTGACGGAATCGCCCGGAGACCTGCGGGTGGAGGCGCTCACCGCCGGGGACCCAACCGGCCCCTGCGAGCTCCTGAAGAATCTCCGGGCCGAACCCGGCCTGCTCGTCCCCGACGGTCAGGGTGAGATCGCGGTCTTCCGGCTGACGCTGCCGACCGGCATGGGGACCAAGCGCGGCACCGAGGAGACCAGCTTCATCCGCAGCGTTGACGCCGCGGTCGACCGCTTCCACCGGGAAGTGGTCCAGGCGCTCAAGCCGATCACTGCCGACCAGTGACCTTCAGACCCGGCCCTTCCAGATGGTCAGGGTCAGCTTGGTGTAGGTGTTCGCGCCTTGGCGGCGGATGCTGTTGACGGTGCCAGCGGCGACCAGGCCGTTCGGGGTGGTGACGCAGAACCGCAGGCCCTTGGTGGCGGGAGCGGTGGTGGTGAAGCGGGTGTTGGCCTGGCAGGTCGTGTAGGTGAGCTTCTCGCGGCGGGTGAGGACGGCGAGGTGGCCGCTCCGCACGCTGAGGCGGCCTGCGATCAGGTTCAGGTCGCCGCCGGATTTCCCCTGGACCGGCGTGACCGGTTCGTCGAGGAAGTTCAGGTGGTAGTCCTCGGGGACTTCGAGGGACGCCGCGTTGAGGCGTGCACCGATCTTGATGTTCTTGTACTTGCCCTCATACGGGTCGGCCTTGGTGGGCCTGAAGGCGAGCCAGGCGACCGCGCCGCCGATGAGGAGGAGCGCCACGACCGCACCGAAGCTGATCTTGATGACCGGGCGGCGGGATGCCCTAGTGCGGTTGTGCTTGTTCTTGCTGCGGGAAGGGGTCGCGGGCCGGGCCGCCTTGACGACGTGGGGCTTCGCTCCATCGGCGGGACGGACCTGGCGGGTGAGCTGCTGGACCTCGCCCGCCTGCCCGGTCGCGCCGATCAGTTTGAGGAACTCGCTCATCTGCCGTAGGGCGGTGCGGGCGATCTCGGGGTCGAGGTCGTTGAGCTGGTCGTGTGAGTTGAGGTTGCGGGCTTCGCGGACCCGGTGGGCGAGGTTGCGGCCGTGCGGGGTCAGGACGGCGGAGAAGGCCTGCTCCTCCTTGGTCAGCACCCAGATCAGGTAACCGAGATCGCCGAGGTGCTCCTCGTCCCCCCGCGTCCTGGGATGGCGCTGGACGAAGGCGGGAAGCCAGTTCTTGCCGTACTTCTTCGTCATGTGCCGCTGGACGAAGGGGTTCAGCGCCTGGGTGACCGCCCGCAGGCCACTGGTCACATTGTCCTGATTGATCAACTTCGTCGCCACCCGGGCAGAATATCCGTCGCGATCGGCCTCCGCCCCGGAATCGGCCGCATGCCATGCGGAAAACACTGATGTGCGCTCCTCATTAAGTCGCGCGAGTCGGATGTACAGGGCATTTTCTGATCACCCGCTGTCCTTCCGCGTCACTGCGTACTGTTGAGCCGTGACGGATCTTGCGGCTGGGGTGTACGAGCAATTGGTGACCACCGAGCTGGCGGGCAGGCTCCGGGCAATCGATGGAGGACTCCTCCACCGGGAGAACCTGGATGAAGGCGGTGCCCGGGACGTACTGGCGCGGCACCTCGGGGAGCTGACCAAGCGGGCCCTGACCATTGCCGGGCAGCGGGGTGACAACCCCATCGCTGATCAGGTCGAGGTGGCCAACCGGATCGCAGCCGCCATCTCAGAGATCGTCGCCCAGTCAGTGCATCGAGACGACATGGTGGCCGACAGCCATGACCTGTTGTTGGAAATCGCGCAGGGGAGACAACCGGATGGGTCGGTTTCCTTTGCAGATCGGCCGGACATTCCGTTTTCCTCCGGGGCGCTCCTGGTCAATGGGCGGGACCAGCCGAAGATCGGGCCCGAGGTCATCAAGGAGCTTGCCTCGGCCGATCAGGTCGAGCTGCTCTGCGCCTTCGTCAAGTGGTGGGGGCTGCGCCTGATCGAGGACGCGATCGAAGGCTTTCTCGCCCGGGGCGGCCGGCTCCGAGTGATCACGACGACCTATATGGGAGCCACCGAGAAACGAGCGGTGGACAGGCTCGTCGCCATGGGGGCTGAGGTACGGATCTCCTACGACACCCGTCGGACCAGGCTCCACGCTAAGGCGTGGCTCTTTCGTCGCAGTTCAAAGCTCGACACCGCCTACGTCGGATCCTCGAACCTGTCGCGTGCAGCGATGCTCGACGGCCTTGAGTGGAACATCCGGGTAGCCCGCGCAGAGCAGGGCTACCTGATCGACACTTTCGCCGCGACCTTCGAGGAGTACTGGAACGACCCGTCGTTCGAAGAGTACGACCAGGAGCGGGACGGCGAGAGACTCGAAGCCGCGCTCGCCCTCGGAGGTTCTGACGGGAGGACGGCCCCCCTCAGGATCGCGAACATCGACGTCCATCCTTACGGTTATCAACAAGAGATTCTTGACGAGTTGCAAGCCGCGCGTGAAGAGCACGGCCACTGGCGCAACCTTGCGGTGATGGCGACCGGGACGGGCAAGACGATCGTTGCGGCCCTCGACTACAAACGGCTGCGGGAACAGGGCAAGGTCGGTTCGCTGCTCTTCGTGGCGCACACCAAGGAGATCCTCGAGCAGAGTCTGCACACCTTCCGTGCGGTTCTCCAAGACGGTTCTTTCGGGGAGCTCTTCGTTGATGGCCACCGCCCGGCTGACTGGAAGCACGTGTTCGGCTCGATTCAGTCGCTTCGCGGACTCACAGATCTGCCGCCAGACCGGTTCGACATGGTCATCGTGGACGAGTTCCACCATGCGGCCGCGAAATCGTACGGGGATCTGCTCGACAACCTTGAGCCCGTCCTCCTGCTCGGACTCACGGCGACCCCTGAACGGACCGACGGAGAGGACATTCTGCACTGGTTCGACGGTGCCCGACCAACCGTCGAACTCAGGTTGTGGGAGGCACTCGAGCAGGGTCTGTTGGTTCCGTTTCACTACTTCGGCATTCACGACAATGTGGATTTGTCGTCGGTCAGTTGGAGGCGCGGGGCCGGCTACGACATCGCAGAGCTGACGAACCTCTACACGGGCTTGGACAGCCGGGTGAATCTGATCATCCAGGCTCTCCACGACAAGCTCGGGAACCTGGCCGCGATGAAGGCGGTCGGGTTCTGCGTGAGTATCAAGCACGCCCAGTACATGGCGGATCGCTTCAGCCGCAGGGGCATCGATGCGGTCGCGGTCACGTCGGCGATGAGCACGGAGCAACGGGCGGCTGCGCTTCTTGATCTCAGAGAGGGCCGGGTCAAGGCCATCTTCACCGTGGACCTCTTCAACGAGGGAGTCGACGTGCCGCAGATCGACACCGTGCTCTTCCTGCGTCCGACGAACAGCGCCACGATCTTCTTGCAGCAACTCGGGCGCGGCCTGCGGATGACACACGACAAGCCGGTCCTGACCGTGCTGGACTTCGTCGGACACCAGCACAAGGAATTCCGGTTCGACAAGCAGCTCAGCGCGCTCACCGGCATCCCGCGTGGAGACCTGGGGGAGGAGGTCAGATCGGGCTTCCCGACACTGCCCGCTGGCTGCGCGATCGACCTCGACAGGGAGGTCAGCAAGGCTGTGCTGAGAAGCATCAAGCAGGCGCTTAGTTTCCATCTCAAGGAAGCGGTAGGCGACCTGAGGAGCCTGGGAGATCCGACTCTGTCTGAGTTTCTCCAGCGGACCGGGCGTGAACTCGAGGATATCTACGGCGGAACCCGTGGGGGTTGGGCCCGCCTACGACGTGAAGCGGGCCTCGACCGGCGTCCAGTGAATGATGCGAGAGAGGATGACGCGGTGGGTCGGGCGATCGGTCGCATGCTGCATATCGATGATCAGGAGCGGCTGCGCTTCCTTCAGCGAGTTCTCTCTCGGCAGGAGGCGCCAAGCGTCTCTGAGACTTCTCCCCGTGAGCGACGCCTACTCGAGATGCTGCATGCCACGCTCGACAGCAGCCGCCCCCACAGCGCGCTGGAGACGAACATCGGGCGACTTTGGCAGAACCCAGGCCGTCGGGAAGAGTTGCTGGCGATCACGGATGTCCTGCATGAACGGATCCGTCGGGTGACTCCGGTGGTGCCTGCGGTCAGTCACCTGCCGCTGCACCTGCACGCTCGATACAGCAAGGACGAACTGATGGCTGCCTTCGGGGTCGAGAAGCCGCGCTCTTGGGTGCAGGGGATTCGATGGGTGGAGGAGGAGCAGGCGGATCTCTTCATGGTCACGATCAACAAAACCGGTAAAGGCTTCAAACCCACGACCATGTACAACGACCGTGCGATCACCCCCACGCTGTTCCAGTGGGAGACCCAGAGCGACGCCCGTGAAGCATCACGCGACGGTCAGCGATACATCCACCACATCGAACGCGGCTCGACGGTCCACCTATTCCTTCGCGAGACCAAGGCGGGTGTCCCGCCCTACCTCTACGCGGGCCCGATGAACTACCGGGAACACGAAGGGCAGCAGCCCATGCGTATTCTCTGGGATCTCGCCTACCCGCTCCCAGCAGATGTCTTCCACTACGCGAAAGTCACTGCCAGCTGATTTGAGTGCTGTTCGGTTCGCTTGATGCGACTCACGAGAGCGCGGAACCCATGCCTTCCGACAAAAGGGTGGCTGCCTGCGAGGCTCTTACTGTCCCGGATGCCGACAGCATCACCGGTGGCGGCCACCTCAACGCATTCCTCGGTGTTGCCGAGGGAGTGACTACTCTTGCGCCAGATCACTTGAGCCACGTCCCTGAGTTGACCCAGTCTGTTCGGACAGTAGTCGCGCGTTGCGGCCGGATCATGCGCCGCTGGACCTACTCACACGCGCATGAACCGTTCTCGGGTCAGGACCTGCTGGAGGACGTCACTCACGACCCGTCACTTCCGCACGAAGTCCACACGCGAACGCGCCGAAGGCCGTTCGACCGAACGCCAGCTTCGGCCCGTCCGGGTTCTTGGAGTCCCGCACCGCGATCACGTCGGGAAGACCGGCGACCTCCACGCAGTTCTCGCCTTCTGAGTCGCTGTTCATGCTCTTCCGCCAGGACGCCGACGACAGGTCGGGTGCGCTCAAATGCTCTCCATGATCGTACGGATCAGATCTCCGGTCTCCTCCGCAGGACAGGCGGCAGATCGGGTCAAACTAAACAGTACGAAACCCGGTCGGCAGGCAGGAACACGTGGCCATCCGCGCGGATCAGAAGGAAGTTCCAGGGGGCATCGTCGCGTTCGAAGAGCTTCTGCCGTTCCATCGGGAGCGCGACCAACTCCTCGAGCCTGTCCGAGCGAAGCCCGGAACTCATCTGCAGGCGTGCGTAGTCGGCCGACTGAAAGAGGCTCGGGATCAGCACGGGCTCGTAGTAGCTGATTTCCGACCCTTCTCTTTCGGCATCGATCAGTGAACGGAACCCGGTGGAGACGAGGCCATGCCAACGCGCCTCCACCATCTGTTCCCACAAGCGACGGAACGTGCCCCCTGCGTTCCAGTAGGTGTCGAGATCGTCGGACAGTGGTTCGGAGGGGCCTTCTCGTAGTTCTCCACCTTGGCGAGCCACTGAGGCGTACAGCCGAGCGCCTCGGCGAGCCGGTGGCGGGACAGCCCGGCCGCGTCTCGCCG
>JBDSTJ010000504.1:0-19554 GCA_039928335.1 Streptosporangiaceae bacterium
AGCCCCCTCACGCCCCGCCCCCCTTCCACCGCGGTGAATCGTGTCCGCTCAGGCTCACGGTGTCGGTCGGTACCACCCGGCGGCCGGCTGATCCCGGTGGTCGTGGCCGCGCGTCCGTGACTGCTGCGTCCGGCTTGCACTGCAGGTCAGCGGCATGTCATGCTGATCGGACCCCACCACAGGTATCTCTCCAGTCCACCCCGCCCAGCCATCGTGCTGGGCATCGTGCGTTCCAGGGGTAACGGTGATGGCGCTCCGCCCCTGCCTCGACTGCGCGCAGCTCACCCCGAACACGCGGTGCCCCACCCACACCCGGGTACAGGAGACCGCACGGACCCGGCGTAAGCGCCAGGTCCGGCCACGCGCGAGCAGCACAGAGCAGCAGCGTCGTGCGGATGTGGTCGCGGCGTGGCGAGCGACCCGCGGTGACTGGTGCCCCGGGTGGAAGCGCGACCCCCACACGAGCAGCGATCTCACGGCCGACCACGTGCACGCGGTGGCCGCCGGTGGCTCCGAGAACGGGCCGATCACGGTCCTGTGCCGCTCGTGCAACGGAAGAAAACAAGATCAGACATAGGCGGGGCGGGCGGCCCCCGGGGGGCTTGACGATCACGTGAAATCTGGATCTTCCTGGGACCCCGTCCCCACCACGCAAAGATTGTGTACGAGTCTGGCCGAAGATCGGGGGCGCTGAATGGCTGGTAGAGGCCCTGCCCCGACCGATCCGGAGAAGCGCAGGCGCCGCAACGCCGAGCCCGTCCCCGAGACCGTGGTGGCCGCTGACGGGGAGATCCGGGGTCCCGACCTCCCGGACACCGTGGACTGGCAGGACAGCACGGTCGCTTGGTGGGACGCCTGGCGCAGGTCCGCGCAGGCCGCGGTGTTCACTGACACCGACTGGTCGTTCCTGTTGGACACGGCCCTGCTGCACACCAAGCTCTGGGCCGGTGAGTCCGCGGTCGCCGCCGAGTTGCGGCTGCGGGTGGCCAAATTCGGGGCGACCCCCGAGGACAGGCTGAGGCTGCGCATGAGCGTTGCCGCGCCCGAGCCCGAGACGGCCAGGCCCACGGGGCGCAAGAGCCGCTATGAGCATCTCCGGTCAGCCTGACCATGCCGTGGCGTGGACCGGCCTACGACGGTGAGGTTCCGTCGCTGGGCTGGGAACTCCTGGACTGGCTGTCGGACTACCTCCCGGCACCGAACGACACTTCACAGCCACTGGTGTTCACCGACGAGCAGGCGGGCCTGATCGTCGAGTGGTACGCCCTCGACCCGAAGACCGGCAAGTTCTCCTATCGGCGCGGCTGCTCCCGGCGTAGCAAGGGCTGGGGCAAGTCCCCGATCGAGGCCGGCAAGTCCATCGCGGAACTGTGCGGCCCGGTCCGCTTCGGTGGCTGGGACGCGGCCGGCGAACCGGTCGGGCGGCCGTGGGGCACGCGCGGCGACCCGGCCGCCTGGGTTCAGATCGCCGCGGTGTCGGAGGATCAGACGGACAACACCTACGGCGCGCTGTATGAGTTCCTGACCGCCAACGACGGCAGGGCAGCCGATGACCTGGGTATCGACGTCGGCCTGACGCGCTGCTACATGCGCGAGGGCCGGGGGAAGATCGAGCCGGTCACCGCGTCGGCGGGATCCCGCGAGGGCCAGCGCGTCACCTACGGCGTCCTCGACGAGACACACCTGTGGACGCTGACCAACGGCGGCGTGAAGCTCGCCCGCACCCTTCGCCGGAACGTCGCGAAGATGGGCGGCCGGTCGTATGAGACCACGAACGCGTTCGTGCCCGGCGAGAAGTCGGTGGCGGAAGGCACCCACACCGCGATCGACAAGGGCGCGGTCGGCGTCTTCTACGACGCGGTGGAAGCTCCCGAGGTTAGGGAGACCGACTCCGACGAGGTTCTGCGGGCGGCCCTGGCGGTCGCCTACGGGGATTCCGGCTGGGTCGACCTTGACCGGATCGTCGCCGACATCCGGGACCCGGAGACGCCGTGGGAGGACTCGCGGCGGTTCTTCCTGAACCACAACGTCGACGACCGGCGCAAGGCGGTCGAGGCCGCTCGGTGGAAGCGGCTCGCGCTCGCCGGCGTCACCCCCGGCCAGGGCGAGCGGATCGGCCTGGGGTTCGACGGGTCGATCAGCAATGACGCGACCGCGCTGATCGGCTGCGGGCTGGTCGGCGGGAAGCCGCACGTCTTCGAGATCGCCACCTGGGTACGGCCCGAGGGCGTGTCGGAGTGGCGGATCCCCCGGGCCGAGGTCCGGGAGGCGGTCGCCGAGGCCTTCGCTTTCTGGGATGTCGGGCTGATGCTCAACGACCCGGCCAAGTGGCAGACCGAGATTGACGAGTGGGCGGCTGAGCACGGCGAAGAGGTCGTGGTCGTCTTCGACACGAACGTCCCGACGCGTATGGCGCGGGCCTGTGATCGCTGGCTTGTCGCGATCAAGGAGGGCGCGTACTCCCACGACGCCGCAGACGTCCACTCCGCTCACGTCCTGGCGATGCACAGGCGGAAGGTCCGGCTACGTGATGACGACGACGACGGGCGGACGAAGTTCGTGTTTGTGAAGGGGCCCGACAAAGCCAAGATCGACGCCGGTATTGCCGGTGTCCTCGCACTTGAGGCGTTCGCGACCATGCCGGCCGCGCGCAAGGCCTCGCCCGTGCCCTGGGGGGTCTACGCGTGACCACGGCGTTCGTGAAGGCCTCCCTGCTCGCCGATGAGGTGCGGGAGGAGTCCCGGGGCCTCGACCCGCTGAAGACCCTGCTGACGGCCCTGTTCCTGGTGCCGTTCGTGCTGGGCTGGGCCGTGGGCGCGCTGTGGACCGGCGTGGCCTGGTCGTGGTCTGCGGTCGTCGTCGGGTTCCGGACGGCCCAGGACCGTAAGGGACCGTCGACCTGATGGGCCTGCTTGAGCGAGTGTCGGCGCAGCACCGCGGCACGAAGTCCGACGGCGGCTTTGTCGAGCCCGCGATCTGGGATGCCGACCGGCTGCGCTACGGGTGGATGGGTTCCTCGTCGTGGTCCGGCGAGCGGGAGCAGATCGAAAACGACTTCGAGGGTTTCGTCGAGGGGATCCTGAAGCGCAACGGCCCGGTGTTCGCACTGCTGGCCGCCCGCCTGCTGATCTTCTCCGAGGCCCGGCTGAAGTTCCGGACGCTCGGCGGGGTGCCCGGGAAGCTGTTCGGGAACCCCGACCTGGCGATCCTGGAACGCCCGTGGCCCAACGCCACGACCGGGGACCTGCTGGCCCGCATGGAGCAGGACGTGTCCCTGGCCGGGAACTCCTACTGGACCGTGGTCAACGGCCGGATGCGCCGGATGCGACCCGACCGGGTCACGATCATCTCGGCGTCCCGGGAGGAGCCGGAGCTGTACGGGGCGGCGCTGGACGCCGAGATCGTCGGCTATGTGTACGAGCCGCAGGGCCAGGGCGGGCGCGGTTCCCGGCTGTTGCTGCCCGAACAGGTCTCGCACTACGCCCCGATCCCCGACCCTGACAGCAACTGGCGCGGGATGTCGTGGCTGACGCCGGCCTTGCGTGAGGTGAGCGCGGACAACGCCGCCACCCTCCACAAGTTGAAGTTCTTCGAGAACGGGGCGAGTCCCCAGTTCGTGGTCAGCCTCGACGCGTCGGTGACCCCCGAACAGTTCGGCGAGTTCAGGCAGGCCATGGACGCCTCGCACAAGGGCGTGGACAACGCCTACAGAACGCTCTACCTGGGCGGCGGTGCGGACGTCACCACGGTCGGCAAGGACCTTCACCAGCTCGACTTCAAGGCCACCCAGGGCGCGGGCGAGACCCGCCTGGCTTCCATGGCCGGCGTGCCCGCCGTGATCGTGGGGTTCTCCGAGGGCCTGTCGGGATCGAGCCTGAACCAGGGGAACTTCGGTGCGGCCCGCCGGCGGTTCGCTGACGGGACCCTGCGTCCGCTGTGGCGCAACGCGGCCGGGTCGCTGGCCAACCTCGTCAAGGTCCCCGCCGACGCCGAGCTCTGGTACGACGACCGCGACATTGCGTTCCTACGGGAGGACGCCGCCGACCAGGCCGCGATCCTCAAGGAGCTCATGCTCGCCATCGAGTCGGGCATGCGCAGCGGCTTCGACCCGTCATCGGTCCGCGATGCGGTCATCGCCGGCGACCTCGGGCTGATGAAGCACATGGGCCTGATCAGCGTGCAGCTACAGCCCCCCGGAACCGGACAGCCAGACAAGCCCGTACCGCCCAAGGAGGCGTAGTGGACACCAAGAGCCTCGCCCGCATCGAGATCAAGGATGCGGACAAGGGCGAGGTCACCGCGGTGTTCTCGACCTACGACGTCAAGGACAGCGACGGCGACGTGACCCTTCCGGGCGCGTTCGAGGATGGCCAGGAGGTCATCATCAGCGCCTTCGGTCACACCTCGTGGGGCGGCCGGCTGCCGGTCGGCAAGGGCGTCATCCGGACCACGAAGACCGAGGCGATCCTCGACGGGTCGTTCTTCCTCGACACCGTGGACGGCGCGGACACCTTCAAAACGGTGAAGAACCTCGGACCTCTGGGCCAGTGGTCCTACGGGTTCGACGTCACCAAGGAGTCCTTCGGCGACCACCAGGGCGAGCGCGTGCGCTTCCTGGAAGGCCTGAAGGCGCACGAGGTTTCCCCGGTGCTGCTCGGTGCCGGAGTGAACACACGCACCTTGAGTGCGAAGAGCAAGAGCACGTTCGCCGACGAGGGGGAAGCGGTCCTGGCCGCCCTCTCCGCGTTCGGCGTGAGAGCCGCGGACGTCATGGCGATGCGGCGTGAGAAAGGCAAGGGCCTGTCCCCGGAGTCCGCGGGGCTGGTCGAGCGGATCGAGGCGGAGCTGAAGCGGCTCGGCGTCGTGCTCGCCCAGGAGCCCGAGCCACCCATCGAGGACGACGTCACGCGCGAATGGCTGCGTGACCTCGCCCGCCGTATCGCCTGAGGAGGGCACACAATGACGATCACGTTCCCCGCGCTGGAAGAGGCGCAGGGCAAGCTCGCCGCTGCACAGAAGTCGCTCGCCGAGGTCTTCACCGAGGCCGGTCCCGAGATGGACATGGGCCTGGTGAAGTGCATCGACGGCGACTCCAAGGCGAAAGTCGCCTGGATCCGCGCCAAGAACGCCGAGCTCGACGACCTCGGCGACAAGCTCATCGAACTGCAGGACGTCGCCAAGGCCGCCCAGCGCGCCCAGGACGCGGGCGCGAACCACGACCGCCCCAAGGGGCGCGAGCGCGGCGACGGCGGCAGGGAGCCCGAGCGCAAGTCCCTCGGCGACCTGTTCACCGAGTCCGAGGCGTTCAAGGGACGCAAGGGCCAGCACGGTCCCGAGGCGCACCTGGACATCGAGCTGAAGGGGCTGTTCGACTCGACCGGCTGGACCCCGGAGACGACCCGCGGGCCCCGCCTGGTCGACTACGTCACCCGGCCGATCCAGCTCATCGACCTGATCCCCGGCAACGCCACCATGCAGAACGCCGTCACGTTCATGGAGGAAACGAGCTTCGTCAACAACGCGGGTGAGGTGATCGAGGGCGCGGCCTACCCCGAGTCCATGTTGGCCCTGACCGAGCGGACCTCTCCGGTCCGCACGATCGGCACGTGGATCGCCGTCACCGAGACCCTGCTGGAGGACGTCCCGCAGGCTCGCGGGTACGTCAACAACCGCATCCCCTTCATGGTCCGGCAGCGCCTGGACGGCCAGATCATCAACGGCGACGGGACCGCCCCGAACCTGGCCGGCTACCTGAACACCCCGGGCATCCAGACCCAGGCCAAGGGTGCCGACAACGTCCCCGACGCGATCTACAAGGCGATGACGAAGGTCAAGGTCAACGCCCTGGCCTACCCGAACGCCGTGGTCATGAACCCGACCGACTGGCAGGGCATCCGCCTGCTGAAGACCCTCGACGGGATCTACATCTGGGGCAGCCCGTCCGAGGCCGGCACCCCCCGGATCTGGGGTCTGCCGATCGTCGAGGCGTTCGGCCTGGCCGCGGGCACGGGCCTGACCGGAGACTTCGCGAACTACTCCGAGCTCGTCACCCGGCGCGGCATGGACATCCAGGTCACGAACAGCCACGCGGACTTCTTCATCAAGGCCAAGCTCGCCATCCGCGCGGACGTCCGGGTCGCCCTGGTCGTCTACCGCCCGCTCGCCTACGCAACGATCACCGGACTGTGAGGACCTGACCATGGCATACACCGGCGGATACCCCTCGCCCTCGCTCGCCACCGTCCGCGCCCGCTACAGCTTCGCCACCGACGGCGGGGCGGTCGGCAACATCGACCTCACCGGCTCCGCCCAGATCCCCAAGGGCGCGGTCATCATCTCCGGGTTCGTGGAGGTGGACACGGTCCCGACCTCGGGCGGCTCGGCGACGCTGGCCATCAAGGTCGAGGGCGCGGGCGACGTCGTGTCCGGCGCGATCTCCGGATCGCCCTGGGCCTCGACCGGCCCCAAGAACGTCGCCCCTGGCGTCATCGGCGCGGCCCCGGTGAAGACCACCGCCGCCCGGAAGATCACGGCGACGATCGGTGTAGCCGCGCTGACCGCCGGCGTCGTGGACGTCGTCCTGGTCTACATCGAGATGCCGGACTAGGAGGCGTCGTGAAGGCACCTACACGGCTGTGGTGGAACGCCGACCGGTCGCGGCTGGTCGAGGACGGCGGCGAAGAGGCGGCGTTCCTGGCCTACCGGCAGGGCGAGGAGGTCGAGGAGCTCCATGAGGGGCTGCTCGGCAGTCCCGACCCTGAGCCGGTGAAGCAGGCACGCCCGGTCCCCAACAAGGCCCGGCGTCCGGCCGAGAACAAGAGCGGGGCCTGAGCGTGGCCCTCGGCGACTCCTACGCGACTCTGGCGGACCTGAAGAGCCGTCTCCGCATCACTGACACCACCGACGACGATGACCTCACGAACGCGTTGTCGGTGGCGTCCCGGGGTATCGAGCACTGCACGAACCGGCAGTTCAACGACGCCGGCGCGGTCAGCTCCCGGGTGTTCGTGGTGGGTTCGTCGAGGGCCGTCAGGGTCGATGACTTCTCCACGGCCGTGGGCCTGGTGGTCGAGACGGGCAGCGGCTACACGACCATGTGGGACGTGGCCGACTACGAGCTGTGGCCGCTGAACGGGATCGTCGGCGGCGTCCCCGGGTGGCCCTACTGGCGGATCGGCGCGGTCGGGAGCTTCTTCGCTTCCTGTGGCGGCCGGGCGCGGGTGACCGCGCAGTGGGGCTGGGCGGCTGTCCCCTCGCCCGTGCGCGAGGGCTGCCTGATCCTCGCCGAGGACCTGTTCAAGCTGCGTGACTCGCCTTTCGGGGCGGGTGGATACGGCGAGTACGGCCGGATCCGAGCGAGGGAGAACCCGAACGTGTGGATGCGCATCGCCCCCTACCGGCGTGACGTGGTGCTGGTCGGATGACCGCGACCACGATCCTCCAGGTCATGAAGGGCCTGGAAACCCGGCTGAAGACGATCGAGGGCCTGCGGACCTCCTACTTCGTGGCCGACCAGATCAACCCCCCGCACGCGGTGATCGGCGTCCCGCCGGTCGAGAACTACCGGGCATCGTTCGGCCGGGGCCAGTTCATCATCAAGCCGCAGGTCTTCATCCTCGTGTCGGCCGCCCTGGACTGGGTGGGGCAGACCGCGCTGGCGGGATACGCCGACGTGTCGGGGCCGCTGTCCATCCCGGCGGCGATCGAGGCGGACCGGACCCTCGGCGGCGTCGTCGATGAGTGCGTGGTCGACAGCTTCCGACCTCTCGGCGCCGAGGAAGTCGGCGTCATCAACTACTTCGGTGGCGTGTTCGACCTGCGGGTCATCGCGTCCGGAACCTAGGGGGACACATTGCTGATGAATCGCGAGATCGAGCTCAAGGACCTGGAGCCCACCCCGCCCGATCACAACGGCGACCAGTGGAGGCGCCCCGCTCCCGCGGGTCGCGCCCGTTGGGTCTGTGACTGCGGAGAGGGCAGCGAGTGGGCACCGACCGAGGGCGTGAATGCCGAAGCAGATGAGCACGCCAAGAGCCACATGGGGGAAGCGTGAAGCGGTACAAGGTCGTCGGAACGTGCGCGGTCGCGGACGTCGAGCCGGGCGGCACGGTCTCCCAAGAGCAGCTAGACGCGGCAAACGCGCGCGTCGAGTTCCTCCTCGGGTTCCACCTGGAGGAGATCCCCGAGGCTCCGGTCACTGAGGTCGCGCCGGCTCCCGTGGTGGCCAAGGGAGGGAAGCAGGCGTGAGCGCGTTCGTCCTGACGAACTGCACGGCGTGGGCCGACGCGGTCCCGCTGACGACGTACTCCAACGAGATGTCCCTGAAGCAGTCGGTCGAGGACAAGGACGTCACGACGTTCGGGTCGAGCGGCTGGAAGTCGAGGATCGGTGGCCTGAAGACCGTCGAGGCCGACATGAAGGGCTTCTGGGATCTGGCCGTGGACCCGGCCGCGCTGACGGGTCTCGGTGTGGCCGATCAGGTCTACACGTTCACCGGGACCGGGGTGGAGACGGATCCGGCCTGGTTCTTCCAGGCGGCGAACTTCAGTCTGGAGCGGTTCGGGTCGGTCGGCGATGTCGACCCGTTCAGCCTCAACATCATGGGCACGAACAACATGGGCCTCATCACGGGGCAGCTCGCCAAGGCGCGGGGTGCGGTCGCGGCAGCGGGCGCTCTCGGGTCCGGCCTGCTGCTGGGCGCACCCACCGCCACCCAGTACGTGTATGCGGCGCTTCACGTGTTCACCGCCGGCACGACCATCACGGTCGCGGTCCAGTCCGACGACAATGCCGGGTTCACGACGCCGACGACGCGCGGCACGATCGGCCCGGTCACGACGACGGGCGGTGTGTGGATGGCCCGGGTCGCCGGCCCGTTCGTCGGTGAGACGTACTGGCGTCTCAACGTGACCGCTATCACCGGGTCCTTCAACGTGGGCGCGTCCATCGGAATCGCCTGAACAACCGCTCTGACCCGCACAACCATTCAGCCCCTGTCCGGGGCTTTTCTCATGAGGAGGCCCGGCTGTGGCTCCGTCCGTTCTGCTCGATGTCAAGGTCACGATCAACGCCGTCAACCTTTCGGGGCTGGGTACGTCCGCGTCGCTGAAGATGGACTCCGACGACCAGGAAACGACCGCGTTCGGCGCGGGGTGGAAATCCCGCATCGGCGGCCTGAAGGACGCCTCGCTCGACCTGGAGTTCAACCAGGACCTCGCGGCGAGCTCCGTCAACCAGACGCTGCAGCCGCTGCTCGGGCAGACCGTCGCGTTCACCCTCAAGCAGTCGTCCGGCGCGACCAGCGCGACGAACCCCGAGTACCAGGGTTTCGTGTTCATCGGCGAGTACACGCCGATCGACGGCGGGGTCGGGGACCTGGCGAAGGTCAAGGTGTCGTACCCGACGTCGGGGCCTGTGGTGTACGCGACGACCTGATGGCCGATGACGTCCGTGTGACCGGGCAGCGTGAGCTGTATGAGCTGGCGCGCAGGCTCCGCAAGCAGGAGGACGGCAAGGACCGGGTCAAGCAGCTCGGTGCCGAGCTGCGCGGGGCCGCCAAGCCGTTGGTCCCGCTCATCCGGGGCAACATCAAGGGCCTGCGGTCCAAGGAGGAGAGCCGGCGGCGCGGGCGCCGGCCGTTGCGGGCCTCGCTGAGCCGGGCCGTGACGCTGCAGGTCAAGGTGTCGGGGTCGGCGAGGAAGGTCAACGTCGCGGTGTTCATGAACCCGCGCAAGATGCCGGACGGCACCAAGGCGATGCCCCAGTACCTCGAAGGCGTCCCCGGCTACCTCCGGCTGCGGCACCCGCTGTTCGGTGACCGGAACCACTGGTACGACCAGCACACCCCGGCGGCCGGGTACTTCACCCGCTCGACCACGGGCGTCGGAGCGCAGGCCGAGAGCAACGTCAAGAACGTGATCGAACGCACCGCACGAGAGATTGAGGACGGATGACCGGCAAGGCGAAGGCGATCGAGGCAGTGGTGGCCGAGGCGGGGAAAAGGGACCAGTCGGTGACGTTCGGGGAGGGCGAGGGGTCCCTGACGGTCGAGATCCCCCGGAAAGTCCAGACGTTCAAGTTCGTCCGTGCGATGGGCCGCAACGACATCGGGACGGCCCTGTCCGCGATCTGGAAGCCGTCCCCGGTCCTCAACGCCCAGGGCGAGCACCAGAGGGACCCGCTGGGCGCGCTGCTGTACGACGACCACCCGACGGTCCTCGCCCTGGACGAACTGGACCTGACGTCCGCCCAGTTCAACGACGCGATCGAGAAGATCGGCATGGCGATCGGCGGGGCGCCGGAAAAATCCGAGGCGTCGTCCAGCTCCTGATCCACCACAGCGAGGAGCTGGAGGCCGACCTCGCCCGCTGGTACCCCCGGGACGACGACCAGCTCGGGGCGTTCTGGTCGGGCCGGATGAGCATGCGCCGGCTGTGGGTGCTGATACAGGGCCTTCCTCGCGATTCGGCCGTGGCGCACATCGCGACCGGGGCCGCCGCGGACTGGGGTGTGCCGGAGCTGCTCCTAGCCCGCGTCGGAAATCTCCTGATCCAGGCGAACGCCGAGACGGTGAACGAGAAAGACCTGCTCAAGCCACCTGATCCCATCTCAACTCTCGGGGGGTAGCCGTGGCCGGCCGTGTCGTTTCCATTTCACTCGTCGCGACGGACCGGATGTCGCGGGCGTTCCGCTCGGCGGGATCCTCAGCGGACCGGCTTGCCCGTGACCTCGACGGCATCAACAAGTCGTCGTCGGATCTGGGTGCCGGGGTCGGCGGGATCCTCAAGGCCGCCGCGGCCCTGGTCGCCATTCCCTCGGTCGGTCCGGCCGCCGCGGGTGTCGCGGCTCTGGCCCCCTCGTTCCTGGCGGCTGCCGCCGGCGCTACCGGACTGGCGGCGGTCGCGGTCCCCGCGATGAACCGGATCAAGGCCGCGATCGCGGCGCAGTCGGCCGCCCAGGACGATGCCGGGGCGTCGGCCGCGCAGGGTCAGGCCCGCGCGCTCGCCCAGGCGGGGGCGCAGCAGGCGCTCGCGGCGGCGATCCGTAACGCCGCCTACGCCCACGCCCAGGCCCTCGACCAGGTGCGTTCCGCCGAGGACTCCCTGGCCGACGCCCAGAAGGACGCCAAGCAGGCACAGCAGGACCTGAACGCCTCCCGGCTTGAGGCCAAGCAGCAGGCCGAGGACATGGCCAACCGGATCGTTGACGGGCAGCTCAGCGTCCGTCAGTCCACGTTCGACGTGGCCGACGCCCAGGCCGCCTACAACAAGCTGATGGCCGACCCGAAGGCGACCGAGGGGCAGCGGCAGCGGGCCCAGCTCGCGATCGACCAGGCCAGGCAGAACCTGAAGGAACAGCGGGACTCTCTCAAGCAGCTCGAAGCGCAGCAGAAGCACGCGGCCAAGGTCGGCGTTGAGGGTTCCGACGTGGTCAAGGACGCCCGGGACCGCCTCGCCGAGGCCAACAAGAAGGTCACGGACTCGGAGAAGGAACTGGCCGACGCCAGGGCCAACGTCGCCCGCGTCGACCAGCAGTCCGCCGAAGCGGTCACCTCTGCCCGGCGGGCGCTCACCGCGGCGAGCCTGCAAGGTGCTTCGGCCTCGTCCGCACTCGACAAGGCCATGGCCAAGCTGTCGCCGTCCGCGCGGACCCTGATGGGCCAGTGGCAGGGCCTCACGGGCGCGTTCGACACCTGGCAGCGCAGCATGGAACCGAAGGTGCTGCCGCTGCTCGGGCGCGGTATCGCGATCCTCAAGGGCCAGTTGCCCGCGCTGACCCCGATCGTGACGAACGCTGCGAACGCGGTTGGCGGGTTGCTGACCCGGATCGCCAAGGGTGCCAAGAGCTCAGAGTTCGTGGCGTTCCGCACCCAGCTCACGAAGCTCGTCCCGACCGCCCTGAGCGGGTTCGGGAACGCGGCCCTCGACGTGGCGCGCGGCCTGATGGGGATCGTGTCGGCGTTCATGCCGTCCGCGCCGGGGATGCTCGCGGCGGTCAACCAGTTGGCCGCGAAGTTCGGCGCGTGGGGTGCGGGCCTGTCCGGGTCGGCCGGGTTCAAGGACTTCATGGTCTGGGTGCACGGGTTCGCCGATGTCCTGGTCAAGAACGGTCCGGCGATGAGCGCGACCCTCGGCGACCTCGCGGCGGCCCTGATCCATGTCGGAACGTCGCTGACTCCGGTCGCGGGGAACCTGGCCCTGGGTGCGGTGAGCGGCCTGTCGCTTCTGGCCAAGGCGATCAGCGGGCTTTCTCCGGGGCAGATCCAGGCCTTGGCCTACGCGTTCGTGGGGTACCGGACCGCGCTCGTCGCGGTCACCGTGGCCTCGACAGCGTTCTCGGCGGGCGGGGCCCTCGCGGGCGGGCTGAGCAAGGTCGCGCAGGCAGCCCGGGACGCCGGCGCCGCGATCGCGAGTTCCGGACTGGTCCAAGGGTTCAGGAACGTCAACCTCGCCTTCGCCGACGGGGCGTCCCGCGCCACGATTCTCGGGGCCGCGATCCGGTCGCAGCTGCAGCTGTGGTGGCAGCAGGCCTCGGCCGCGACCGCTGCCGCCCGCGCCCAAGTCGGCGCCGCGCTCGCCGCGACCCGCGCCCGGATCGCCACTGTGGCGTCCGCGGTGGCCGCGAAGGCGGCGGCAGCGGCGTCCAAGGTGTGGGCCGCCGGGGTGTGGTTGGTCAACGGCGCGATGGCGGGCAACCCGATCGCCCTGGTCATCATCGCGGTCGTCGCGCTGGTCGCCGCGATCGTCGTCGCCTACAAGAGCAGCGCCACGTTCCGGGCGGTCGTCCAGGCCGCATGGTCGGGGATCAGGTCGGCCGCCGCTGCAGCTTGGGCGTTCCTCAAGCCGATCTTCGCGGCCATCGCGAACGTCCTGACGGTCGTTCTCAAGATCGCGTTCATCGTCCTGTGGAACACCATCAAGATCGCATGGATCGCGATCCAGATCATCGTGAAACTCGGCTGGATCGTCATCAAGGCCATCTTCGCCGGGATCAAGTACTACATCGTGAACGTGCTCGCCCCGATCTTCCGCTGGCTCTACAACAACGTGATCAAGCCGGTGTGGAACTGGATCAAAACGGCGATCATGGTGAACTGGGTCGTCATCAAGGCCGTGTTCCTCGCGATCAAGGCGCACCTGTCGGGCCCCCTGTCCGCGGCCTTCCGGGTCTTCAAGTCCGTCGTCGGCGTGCTGTGGACCGGCCTCAAGACCGCGATGACGTCGGTCTGGAACAACGGCATCAAGCCGGTCTTCTCGGGGATCAGGACCGCGCTGTCCGCGGTGAAGGACGCCTTCGGCTGGGCCGTCAACGGGATCAAGTCGATCTGGGGCAAGCTCAAGGACGTCGCGAGGGTCCCGGTGAACTTCGTCATCGGCCTCTACAACAACGGGCTGGTCAAGCTCGTCAACGGGATCGCCTCGGTGGCCGGGGTCAAGACCCGGCTCGACAAGATCCCGACGTTCGCCCGCGGTGGCGTGATGCCCGGGTACGCCCCCGGCCGCGACACCCTCATGGCCGCGGTGTCGCCCGGTGAGTCGATCTTCCGGCCCGAGTTCACCAAGGGTGTGGGCTCGGGCTGGGTCGGCATGGCTAACGACATCGCCCGCAAGCAGGGCCCGGCCGGCGTGCGCCGCTGGCTCGGGGCGGGCGGTGCCCCGCTCGGCTCCGAGGGCGGGGCGTTCGCCCGGGGCGGCACCGTGCCCGGTTACGCGGGCCAGTTCGGGCTGGGCGGCATCGTGTCGGGGTTCGTGAAGGGCGCGAAGGACTGGACGCTCGGCAACGTCAAGAAGGCCGCCAACGGCGTCCTCAACAAGATCCTCAACGTGAACGTGCCCGGGTCGGGGATCTTCCACGACGCCATCTCGGCGGTCCCGAAGTGGATCAAAGAGAACGTTCTCGGGTGGCTCGGCGACAACGCCGGCGGCGCGGGCGGCCCTGGTATGCAGAAAGCCCTGTCCTTCGCCAAGGCCCAGTCCGGCAAGCCCTACCTGTGGGGCGGCGTCGGGCCCAGCGGGTATGACTGCTCGGGGTTCATGTCGGCCCTCACCAACGTGATCCAGGGCCGTAGCCCCTACTCCCGGATGTTCTCCACGCACTCCTTCGACGGGACGTCGGGGCCTGGCGGTTTCAAGCGCGGACAGCGCAGCGGCTTCGAGGTCGGCGTCACCAACGCGGGCGTCGGCCACATGGCCGGGACCCTGCTGGGCGTCAACGTGGAGTCCAACGGGTCCCAGGGCGTCCACTACGGGCCCGGGGCGCGCGGGGCGAACAACACCCTGTTCGGCGCGCAGTACGGCCTCAAGGCCGACACGGGGGCGCTCACCCTGCAGCCTGGCTGGAACCCGCCGACGTTCAACGGCACCGGGAAACCGGAACTGCTGATGACGGCCAGGCCCCAGAGCGGCGGCATCGTGTTCCACAACAGCGGGATCATCGGCTCCCAAGCCGAAACCGAGCGGTGGCTGCAGGTGTCGTTGGAGCGCTTGCGGCGCAAGGGCAAACTCCCGGCCGGAGGATGACGTGAGCGGTACCTACACGTTCGGGATCGACTGGAACAACGATGGCGACTTCAGCGACACCGGAGAGGACGTCACCGCGCGGGTCCAGGAGGAAGTCACCATCGACTACGGCCGCGACCAGGCCCGCGCCCTGTCGCCCATCGCGACCGGTTCGGCGGCGTTCGAACTGCTCAACACCTCCCGGGACTACTCCCCGGAGAACACCTCCTCGCCGCTGAACGGGCAGGTCCTGCCCGCCCGGCCGGCGCGGATCCAGGCGGCCCTCACCCTGGTCAACGACAACCCCGACTTCGAGACGTCGGCGGCGGGGTGGACACCGTTCGGTTCGTCGGTGTTCACCCGGTCCAGCGCGTTCGCCCGGACCGGCGCCTACTCCGGCCGGCTGACGTCCGACGCCGCGTCGGACCCGCGCGTCGAGTCGGCGTTCGGGGCCGTCACGCCAGGCGTCCAGTACGCCTACGCCGGGTGGGTGTACTCGCCCATCGCGCTCGCCCCGCAGGCCTCGGTGGGGGTGAACTGGTTCACCGCAGCCTCGGCCTACATCTCGACCGATCAGACGCTCGCCTCGATCGTGGCCGGGAACTGGGTGTTCGTCACCGGCACGGCCACCGCCCCGCCGACCGCAGGGTTCGCCAACATCCGGTTCGGCATGGGCGGCACCCCGGGCGCGGGCGTGGTCGTGTACGGCGACGGAATGCGGCTCACCACCGCGCCCGTGACGCTGTTCCGGGGCTACATGGACGAGTTCAACATCCTGCCCGCGATCGGCGACCGCAAGGTTGCCGTCACCCTCCTGGACGGCCTGGCGAAGGTCAAGGAGTCCAAGGCGTCCACGACCCTGTACCCCTCGATCAGGACCGGCGCGGCGATCGGCGCGATCCTCGACGCAGTCGGGTGGCCGCCCGGACTCCGCGACCTCGACGCCGGGGCCACCACGTTGCGCTGGTGGTGCGTGAACGGGGCCGAGGCCTGGCAGGCGATCCAGGACATCGTGTCCGCCGAGGGGTCCCCGGCGCTGATCACCTGCGACGGGTCGGGGAACGTCGTGTTCCGCGACCGGCACCACCGGCTCGTGCGGGCGGCGTCGACGACCTCGCAGGCCACCCTGCGCGACATCGGGACGGAGCCTCTGTTCTCCCCGCCACTGGTCTATGACCAGGGGTGGCGCGACATCATCAACGACGTGTCGTTCTCGGTCGACGAGCGCGGCCCGGCAGACGAGCTGACCGAGATCTGGTCCTCGGACCTGACCTACACCGTCGGCGCGTCGGCCACCCTGTCGTTCACGATCAGCACCACCGAGCCGTTCTACGCGGCGGCCGTCACCTCTTACACCGTACTGAGCGGTTCGGCCGGGGTGTCGATCGACGACACCCAGGGCCAGGCCACGACGGTGAACATCAACGCCGGGCCCGGCGGCGCGGCCGTCACGGGCATCAGCATCGGCGGGCATGTGGTCGGGACGTTGCGGGCCTACCAGGTGACCGCCTCGGACGCCGGGTCGATCGCCACCTACGGCAGCAGGTCCGGGCCCGACGGGACGGGGGCGGCGTGCCTTGAGGACGCCCAGGCCCTGGCGAACCTCGCGGTCCTGACCCGCAAGGTCAGGCTCCCGATCGTGACCCTGAACGTCATCGGCGCGGGCGGCACCCGGATGGGCCAGTGCCTGAACCGGAACCTGTCGGACCGGGTCACCGTCGTGGACGCCGAGACCGGCCTGAACCGGCCGTTCTACATCGAGCAAATCAAGCACACCATCGTCCAGGCCGGACTGCTCCACACCACGACATTCGGCTGCGAGGCCGTACCCACCGCTTCCGGCCTGGACGACCCGACGACGGTGTTCATCTTCGACCACGCCACAAACGGCAAGTTCGGGACAGGGAAGTTCGCCACATGACCAGCCTGATCCTCCCCGCCGACACCACCCTGTCCCCTCGGCAGGCCCGCACCCTGGGTGAACGGTTCGCCCGGGAGCTCGCGGCGACCGGCAAACGCGGCCAGATGGTCGTCACCGAGACGAACTTCGCCCGGATCTACATCTATGCCGGCGAGTTCGTCGCGGACTGCCCGCGCCGCGACTGCGGCAACACGGTCCTGATGACCCTCAAGGACGACCGGGAGCGGGGCGTGCCCTGGACCCCCTACGAGCGGCTCAACCGGTTCGACTGCCGGTACTGCGGTTACGGCACGGACTCCGTGCGGTGGCCCGTCAACGCCGGGTTGCTCCTGGACGTGCTCGACTGCAGGCCGATCCCGCACACCCGCAACTGGTACCCCGAAGGGCATGTCACCGCGGTCAAGGCCGGCGTCCCCGACGGGCAGTCCGTCGCCGACCTGGTCAGGGAGAACGGCGAGCACGGTGTGGCGACCCGCTTCGAGGTCCTTCAGATGATCGAGGGGGGAGAGGGATGGCCTGGACTTCACCGATGACCGCAGTCGCCGGCACGGTCTACACGGCGGCGAACTGGAACACCCACATCCGCGACAACCTGAACGCCACCGGGGTCGGGGTCCTGAGCTCGGGCATGGGCCGCTACCTGGCCACGACCGGGCTGGGCTCGGTCGCCGAACGCGCCGGAGCGGTCGGGGTCATCGCGACCGGCCAGTCCACCGCGTCGGCGACCTTCGTGGACCTCGCCACCGTCGGCCCGACCGCGACACCGGCCACCGGGGTCCGCGCCCTGGTCGTCTTCGGCGCGGCCATCTCCAACAGCACGGCGGGCGCGGGCGGGAGGGTGTCGGTAGCCCTGTCCGGGTCGAACACCCAGGCCGCCGCGGACACCAACAGCTTCTACGCCGAGAGCGGTCTGGCCGGTGACGGGTTCCAGGGCAGTTGGGTCACGGTCTTCACCCCGATCACCGCAGGCACCACGACGTTCACCCTGAAGTACCGGGCGGTGGGCGGCACCGCGACGTTCGCCAACCGGGCCGTGTCGATCATCCCGTTCTGAGGAGACACCGTGTCATGGACCGCGCCGATGACGGCCGTGGCGAACACGGCGTTCACTGCGGCCCAGTGGAACACCCACGGCCGCGACAACCTGAACGTCACCGCGCCCGGCGTCGCCACCACCGCAGGCGGGTGGATCGTGTCGGCGGGCCTGAACACGGTCGTCCAGCGAACCCCGATGGTCCACTACGTGGGCACCGGCGGCGGCACGGACCAGACGTCCTACGTGGACCTGACCTCGACCGGGGCGACCCTGACGGTCACGACCGGGCCCAGCGCAATCGTGTCGTTCGGCGCGCAGATGTCCAACAACGTCGCGGGCCTGGGCAGCCGGGTCGCGGTCGACGTCACCGGAGCCTCGACCCTGGAGGCCTCGGACCTGAACTCCTTCTACGCCGAGTCGGGCAACGCCAACGACGCGTTCAAGGGCACCTGGACCACCATCTTCAGCCCGCTCGTCCCGGGGGTGAACGTGTTCACCCTGAAGTACCGGACGACAACCGGCGGCGGGACCTCACAGTTCTCCAGCCGGGTCCTGACGGTCATCTCGTTCTGACAGGAGCGGCTCATGGCTTGGACCAGCCCGATGACCGCGGTCACCGGGAACGTGCACACGGCGGCCCAGTTCAACACCGGCTGGCGCGACAACATGCTCGTGTCCGAGGCGGCCGTGGCCACCACCGCCGGCCGTTTCCTGGTCACCGACGCCGCCCGCTCCATCATCGAGCGCACCCCGCTGGTGGCGTTCACGGCCGGCGGGGACTCCACGAACTCCGCGACCTACACCACGCTCGCCGTCGACACCAGCGTTGCGGCGAACATCGGGCAGTACGTGCTCATCTCCTTCGGCGGGCAGGTCTCGACCGACACGGCCGGGCTCGGTGCGCGGATCTCGGTCGACATCAGCGGGTCGACCAACCAGGTCGCCGTTGACACCAACTCCTTCTACGCCGAGTCGGGCAACGCCAACGACGCCCACCAGGGCACCTGGACCACGATCATCACTTCACTGAATCCCGGGCTGATGCTGTTCAGCCTGCGCTACCGCACCACCGCGGGCGGCGGAACCTCCTCGTTCAACCGGCGTCTCCTGACCGTGACGTCGTTCTAGCGCCAGCCGAGAGGCGAATCGAGTGTGGAAAGGACCCGCATGGTTGCCGGTAGTCCGGGACGTCGTGTGCCTCGTGCTGGGCATCTGGGGGGTGATCCACGAGGAGCTCAGCGGCAAGGCAAACCCGATGGTCCTCGCGATCTACGGGATCTTCATGGTCGCGCCGGGCCTGATCGCGGCGGTTTGGCTGACACAGTCTGGTACCGGATCGCCATCCTCGGAGGGACCGCCGCAGCCGCAGCCGCCGCAGGTCTCGTCGAGTGGTGGGTGATGACGAGGTGAAGCCCGGTAACGCGCTGACCAGTCGGGCCTACGCCATCGGCATGGTCCTGCTCGTCGGTGTGCTCCTCGTCGGGGCCGTGGTCGTGAACGCGAACTACACCCGTACGGTGTCCGACCGGGCGGACAGGCGGCAGACCGAACTCAGGATCCAGTCCGAGAAGCGCGCCAACGATCTCCGCGTCCAGTCGGATCAGCGCTGGTGTGCTCTGTTCGCCCTGCTCGACCCCAAGGGCGCACCTCCGACCACCGAGCGGAGCCGCCTTGTCCAGGCGGCGGTCATCGAGCTCCGCAAGGGCTTCCACTGCGAGGGGGCCTGATGAAGTGCCACCGCGACCGATACGAGGAGTCCACGTGAAGATCACCACTCGCGCTGGTTGGGGCGCGAAGGCCCCCAAGAGCCGGATCACCACCGTGTGGGGGCGGCGGACCGAGTTCGTGGTCCACCACTCGGAGGGCCCGACGACCGCCTCCGTGCGCAGCATTCAGGACTTCCATATGGGCCCGCAGCGGGGCTGGTCAGACGTCGCCTACAACTTCCTGTGCCGGGACGACGGCACGATCTACGAGGGGCGCGGCTGGCTGACCGTCGGCGCGCACGCCACCGGCCACAACACGTCCGGGATCGGCGTCTGCTACATCGGCCAGAACGCCCCCACCGACGCGGCCAAGCGCAGCATCCGGGCCCTGTA
>JBDSTJ010000505.1:0-11649 GCA_039928335.1 Streptosporangiaceae bacterium
AAGCCCCGCAAGGGGCCGCGCTGCCCCGAGTCCTACCGGAAGTTCCCGCCGCTCTGGCAATGGTGTGTGCAGCATGGATATGCCGTCAGTTGAAGGCGCACAGATCATTCAGAGCGGTGTAGTAGCGTTCGAACGCTGTCCCTTGACCCCCTGCCTTCGGAGGATCTGCTCGTGCCGACCCCTCGGTCAGCCAGGCTGATCGCGGTCTTCCTGACGGTGGTCTCCCTGCTGCTGGTGGTGGGTGCGCCGCTGGGGTCAGCCGCGCTCTCCCCGGCCACGGACTCCATCGAGGCGCTCAAGAAGCAGGCGACCAAGGCGCGCAACGAGCTCGACGGTCTCGACAGGACCTGGAAGGCGCAGGCCAAGAAGCTCACCGGCTCCCAGAACAAACTCAAGGACACCCTCAAGCGGCTCGGCCAGGCCAACGCCGAGTTCGAGCAGTTGCGCGGCCCGCTGGCCCGGCTCGCCAACTCCGCCTCCCAGGCCCCCGCCGCCTCGGGCTCGATGTCGTTGTTCGGTCTCGGCGACCCGGTGGACGGGCTGCGCTCCTCGGCGGACCTGGGCTTCCTGGCCCGGTCGCACGAAGCTCTGATCAAGACGGCGAGCGACCTCAAGGACCGGCAGACCAAGCTCGCCGACGACGCCCAGGAACTGCAGTCGGGGAACGCGGTGGAGTCGGCCCGGATCGCCAAGCAGAAGAAGTTCCTGTTCGGCCGGATCAACCAGCTGACGACGCAGCTGACGACGGCACTGCAGAAGCTCAGCGGAGACCGGGACCTGAAACTTCGGCTGAGCTGCGACGCGGGCCTGGTGGCCGATTCCACCAAGTTCCCCAACGGGCTGATCCCCAACAAGTACCTGTGCAAACTGCCGCAGAAGGACTCATATCTTCGGGCCGACGCGGCGCTGGCGTTCTACAAGTTGAACGCCGCCTACAAGAAGCGCTTCGGGCACGACATGTGCGTGACCGACGCCTACCGGAGCCTCCGGGACCAGCAGCGGCTGTACTACCAGCGGCCCGGCTATGCGGCGGTGCCCGGCCGGAGCAACCACGGGCTCGGGCAGGCGCTCGACCTGTGCGATGGGGTCCAGAGCCAGGGCTCGACCACGTTCACCTGGCTGCGGGCCAACTCCCAGACCTACGGCTGGTTCCACCCCGCCTGGGCTTATTCGAGCCCGTTCGAGCCCTGGCACTGGGAGTTCGGCACGGACTCGGCACGCTAGCGGCGGCTGTAGAACCTGGCTGACCTGGTCAGTCCCGCTCTCGGACCAGGCTGAAACTCAGCCGCTGGGCGGCGGTGCCGGCGGCGAGGTGCACCGCCTGGGCCCGGGGGACCGCGACGACCAGGAGCCCGCTCTGCTCGCCCGGGGCAGGGCGCGGCACCGCGAGCACCGGGACCGAGGCGGCCAGGAGCTGCGCTCCGGCCGATCCGGCGGCGATGACGTCGACCCGGTCGCCGGGCCGGACCAGCCCTACGGCCCCGGCATCGGCGAACCGCACCGGGGCGGCGACCAGACCCGGCGGGATCGCGGGCCGGTGCGCCACCGGCCCGGCTCGCTGCGCCGGTCCGTCCGGCCTGAGCGCGAGCAGTCCGAGGACCGCCGCGAGGGCGGCCAGCAGCGCGGCGCACGCTCTGCGATGCCTTGCGATCAGATGCCTCATGCCGGTGACGCTAGCCCCGTGGCGGGAGGGCGGGTGGATCTTCCTGTGGACAACCGGCTCTGGCCTCGCCCAGGCGGGCTGAGTTCAGGAATTCAGGCGGGGGTCGAGGAGGATGCGGGAGCGGTCGGAGCCGGGACGGAGGGCTTGGAGTCGCCGCCGGACTTCTCCGCGGACTTCTCAGACTTGTCGGACGACTTCTCGGCGGGCTTGTCCGAGGCCGTGGTCGTCACGGGGGTCGAGGACTTGCTGGCGCCGCGGCTGTCGTTGCGGTAGAAACCGGAGCCCTTGAAGACGATGCCCACCGCGGAGAACACCTTCCGCAGGTCGCCGCCGCAAGCCGGGCATTCGGTCAACGCGTCGTCGGTGAACTTCTGGACGATCTCGAGACCTTCGCCACACGTGTTGCAGGCGTACTGGTACGTCGGCACGGACTTCCTCCTCCATGTGATCGCTGGCACTCGACCAAGCCGAGTGCCAACCTATCCTGTCCGGGCGGCAGACCGTACCGCACCCTGAGCCATGCTCGGTCAGCCGCCGTGCTCGCCGAACCACCCGGCGAGCTTGCCACTCCGGCTGACCGCGCGCAGCCGCCGTTCCGCGGCGTCCCGGTCGGCGGCCGTGGTGACCACCAGCAGCTCGTCCCCCTCATGCAGGATGGTTCGTTTGTCCGGCACGAAACTGATCCGTTCGATGATGCCCTCGGCCCCGCGGATCTCCCGCAGGACCAGGGTGATCTGGGCTCCCGGCGGCAGCCGCAGCTCGAAGATCTCGACTCCGGCGAGCTGGGAACGGGCCGGGATCCGGACCTCCAGCAGGTCGGCGTTGAGCTCCTCCAGCGGCGCGGCCTCCACGTCGAGGTCGGTCGGCAGCCCCTCCACGGTCACCCCGCAGCGCCGGGCGAACCACGGCAGCGTGGGCCCCTGCAGCAGCGTGAAGACGACGACGATCACGAACACCGCGGCGAACAACCGCTCCGCCCCGGGCACCTTCTCGGTCATCGGCACGGTCGCGAGGACGATCGGTACCGCTCCGCGCAACCCCGCCCACGACATGAACGCCTTCTCGCCCCAGCTGATTCCGAACCCGGTCGTCGCGATCAGAACCGACAGCGGACGGGCGACCAGGACGAGGATGAACCCGGCCGCCAGCCCGTACCAGAGCTCGCCGGGCAGCTCCTCGGGGGAGGCGAGCAGGCCCAGCATGATGAACAGCCCGATCTGGGCCAGCCAGGCGATCCCCTCGGCGAAGCCCTTGGTGGCGGGGCGGTGCGGGAGCCGGGAGTTGCCGAGGATCAGGGCCGTCAGATAGCAGGCGAGGAAGCCGCTGGCGTGCAGTAGCGCGGTCCCGCCGTAGGAGCCCAGGGCCAGCGAGAGCACGGCCAGCGGATACAGGCCGGAGGCCGGCAGGGCGACCCGCCGGATCACCCAGGCCCCGCCGAAGCCGATCGAGATCCCGATGACCGCGCCGGCGAGCAGCTCGTAGAGGAGGGTTCCGAACAGGGCCCAGACCCCGCTGCCGTGCGCCGACGACAACATGATCACCAGGATGACGACGGGGGCGTCGTTGAAGCCGGACTCGGCCTCAAGGGTGCCCGCCAGCCGGTGCGGCAGCGGCAGCCTGCGGAGTACGGAGAAGACCGCGGCGGAGTCGGTGGGGGCCAGGACCGCGCCGAGCAGCAGCGCCAGCCGCCAGTCGGTGCCCAGCAGCCAGTGCACCGAACCGGCGACGATCATGATGCTGAGCGCCGTCCCGACCAGGGCCAGGGACATCGCGGCCGGCACCCCGGACCTGACGTGCTGCCAGTTGGTGGTCAGCCCGCCCTCGGTCAGGATGATCACGAGGGCGGCCAGGCCGAGGGTCTGGGCGAGCTGCGCGTCGTCGAAGTGCACCCCGATCACGGACTCGCCGAGCAGCAGGCCGAGACCGAGATAGGCGAGCAGGCTGGGCAGACCCAGCCGGTAGGAGAGCCGGACCGCCACGATCGCGGTCAGCACCATCACCGAGCCCAGCAGCATCCACAACTCGAGACGCACCGATCACCTCCTGGGAGCATTGTCCCAGAAAAGATCAGCGCTTCCGGATCCGCGCCTCCACCCCGTTGACCACATGGGCGACGGGCTCGCCGCGCAGAGCTGCGGTGATGTTCGCCACGACCTGCCCGACGATGTTGAACTGGGCTTGCCCGGTCGCTCCCGCGCCGTGCGGGGACAGCAGTACCTGCTCCAAGGAGCGCAGCGGGCTGTCGGCGGCCAGCGGCTCCACGTCGAACACGTCCAGGGCCGCCCCGGACAGCCTTCCCGACTCCAGGGCGGCGACGACGGCCGAGTCGGGTGCGACTCCGCCCCGGGAGGCGTTGATCAGGATCGCCCCGGCCGGCAGCAGGGCGAGCCGCTCAGCCCCGAACAGGCCCAGCGTGGCGGGTGCGGCCGGCAGTGCCAGCACCAGGATGTCGCTGGTGGCCACCAGGTCGTCGAGCTCCCGGTAGGTCGCCGACGCCTCGGGCCGGGGGGTGCGGCTCCAGTAGGAGACCTGGCAACCCAGCGCCTCGAACAACCGGGCGGTCTCGGCCCCGATCGTCCCGAACCCGGCGATTCCGATCCGCTGGGTGTGCAGCTCGCGCGGGTTGCGGGCGAGCAGTTCAAGCTGTGGCCACAGCCCGGCGCGCAGCCGCCGGTCGGCCCAGGCGAGCTGCCGACACAGCGCGAACGCCGAGCCGACCGACCATTCGGCGACCGCGCGCGCGTTGGATCCGGCTGCGTTGGCGACCGGCACGCCCGCCGCGGTCAGCGCGTCGAGATCACAGCTGTCGACGCCGACCATCGGCATCTGCAGGAACGCGAGCCGGGGCGCGCCCCGCACGGCCTCACGATCCATCGCGAGCTCACCGGTGAAGTCGCCCACCACCAGGTCGGCCTCGGCCAGGGCCGCGAGCTGGCCGGCCCGGTCCCGGGTCGGCGGCAGGACGACCTCGACGTCGAGCGGCTCGAACAGCGAACGGATCAGCGAGGCGTCCAGGGGGAGCAGGGCGGCGAGGGTCCAGGGCTTCACCGGGTGATCCTCCGGAAACCGCACGAGGGGGTCACGACCGCTCGTACCGCCTGATCGTGCGGCTCCGAGGGCACCTCCTCGACGAACTCCCGGTCGTAGACGACCCCGACGGTCAGGATCGCCGGCCCCACCCGGGCCAGCGCCCGGTCATAGGACCCGCCGCCCTGGCCCAGCCGCATCCCGCGCCGGTCGATCGCGAGTGCCGGCACGATGATCACGTCGGCGGCCTTGATCGCGTCCACGCCGCGCGGCGGCTCGGTGGGCTCCAGCAGGCCGCGCGGCCCCGGTGCGAGGGAGTCCGGGCCCTCATAGGAGGCCCAGTCGAGGTCCCCGTCGGGCAGCAACCGGGGGAGCAGGACATACGATCCGCGCTTCCAGAGTGCAAAGAGCAGGCTCCTGGTGCCGGGCTCGGAGTCCGCGGACACGTACGCTGCGATGGAGGAGGCCATCTCGACCTCCGGGACAGTGAGCAGGGCGTCTCGCAGGCACGATGCTGCGTGAGCCTTGTCAGCTGGGTTCATCACTCGGCGTCCCGACCTGACACCGGAGCGAAATGAGGCCTTCACGTGATCCTGCACTCGCCACTCCTCTGCGTTGACTAGGGTTTTTGCCATGGCCGACATCTCACCCGTTACGAAGGCAGTGGTCCCCGCCGCCGGGCTCGGAACACGATTCTTGCCCGCGACCAAGGCGACACCCAAGGAAATGCTGCCGATCGTCGACAAACCCGCGATCCAGTACGTCGTGGAGGAGGCCGTCTCGGCTGGCCTCTCCGACGTCCTGATGATCACAGGGCGATCCAAGCGGTCCATCGAGGACCACTTCGACCGTGCCTACGAGCTCGAGGAGGCTCTGCGGAACAAGGGCGACGACGTGCGTCTCGCCTCGATCCGCGAGTCCGCCGAACTCGCCCAGATCCACTATGTACGCCAGGGCGAGCCCAAGGGACTCGGCCACGCGGTCCACTGTGCCCGTCAGCACGTGGGCCACGAGCCCTTCGCCGTCCTGCTGGGCGACGACCTGATCGACGCGCGCGACAACCTGCTCGACCGGATGATCGAGGTACGCCAGCAGTACGGCGGCAGTGTCGTCGCGCTGATGGAGGTGCCCGCCGACCAGGTGCACAAGTTCGGCTGCGCGGCGCTCGAGGGCGCGGTCGCCGGCGACGTGGCAAAGGTCTCCGACCTGGTCGAGAAGCCTGCCGCAGGTGAGGAGCCCAGCAACTGGATCGTGATCGGGCGGTACGTGCTCGACCCGGCCGTGTTCGACGTGCTGGAGAAGACCCCGCCCGGTCGCGGCGGGGAGATTCAGCTCACCGACGCCCTGCGCACCCTCGCCACGATGGAGCCCGAGGCCGGCGGCGGCGTGCACGGCGTGCTGTTCCGCGGGCGTCGCTACGACACCGGCGACAAGCTCGACTATCTGCGCACCGTCGTACAGTTCGCAGTGGAACGGGAGGACCTCGGCGAGGACTTCCTGACCTGGCTCAAGGAGTTCGTGCGCAACCAGGAGTCGTGACAGTCTCAAAGTCATGAGATCCGTTGACGAGCACCTGTCCGCGATCCTGTCGAGGCTCGAACCTCTGCAGCCTCTCGACCTCGCCCTGCTCGAGGCGGCCGGGGCGGTGCTCGCCGAAACGGTCACGGCCCCGGTGCCGCTGCCGCCGTTCGACAACTCGGCCATGGACGGCTATGCGGTCTGCGCCTGCGACCTCGCGCAGGTCCCGGTCACGCTCCCGGTCACCGCGGACATCTCCGCAGGCTTCCAGGGCGTGTCCGGGATCCGGCCCGGCCTCGCCGCCCGGATCATGACGGGCGCGCCGCTCCCGGGCGGTGCCGACACCGTCGTCCCGGTCGAATGGACCGACGGCGGGGCGGCCAGCGTCAAGATCACCAGGTCCGCGCCGGTCGGCAACTACATCCGCCGGGCCGGCGAGGACGTGGCGCAGGGGCAGGTCGTCATGGAACCCGGCACGGTCCTGGGCGCGCCGCAGCTCGGCATGCTCGCCGCCGTCGGCCGGGCCCACGTGTCCGTACGCCCCAAGCCGCGGGTCGTGGTCCTGTCGACCGGCGACGAACTGCGCAACCCCGGCCAGGAGCTGCAGCCCGGCCAGATCTGGGACTCCAACAGCTTCATGCTGACCGCGGCCGTCAACGAGGCGGGCGGGGTCGGGTTCCGGCAGGCCTACCTGGGCGACGACCCCGACAAGGTCCTGGAGGTCCTCCAGGACCAGATGATCCGCGCGGACGCGATCGTCACGACCGGTGGGGTCTCGATGGGCGTCCGCGACGTGATCAAGGAGGCGCTGACGGCCGCCGGCGACGTCGAGTTCGCCAAGGTCGACATGCGGCCCGGCAAGCCCCAGGGCTTCGGCCTGATCGACGGACGCTGCCCGATCTTCACCCTGCCGGGCAACCCGGTGAGTGCGTTCGTGTCGTTCCAGGTGTTCGTCCGGCCCGCCCTGCGGTTCCTGCAGGGCCTGCCCGCCGCCGGGCTGCCCACCGTGACGGCGACCTGCGCGACCGAGCTGACCTCGCCGCCCGGCCTCCAGCAGTACCTGCGCGCCACCCTGACCTTCGCCGACGGGCGGTACACCGTCGCCCCGGCCTCCGCCCAGGGCTCGCACCAGATGCAGGCCCTGGCGTCCGCGAACGCGCTGATCGTGCTGCCGCCCTCGTCCACCGAACTGCCCGCGGGCTCGTCCGTGTCGGTGCTGAGGCTGCCGTCATGACCTCCTTCTCGCATCTCGATGACGCGGGCAACGCCCGGATGGTCGACGTTTCCGCCAAGGACGTGTCCGTCCGCACGGCCAGCGCCACCGGCTTGGTCCGGCTGTCTCCGGACTGCGTCGCCGCCCTCAGGGCCGGGACGGTGCCCAAGGGCGACGCTTTGTCCGTGGCCCGCATCGCCGGGATCATGGGCGCCAAGAAGACCCCCGACCTGATCCCGCTCTGCCACCCCATCGCCCTGCACGGCGTCACCGTGACACTGGACGTCGGTGACACCGGAGTGACGATCGACGCTGTCGTCCGTACCGCAGACAGGACCGGCGTCGAGATGGAGGCGCTGACGGCCGTGACCGTCGCCGCGCTCGCGCTGATCGACATGGTCAAGGCCCTGGACCCCGGCGCGGTCATCACCGACGTGCGGGTGTTGGCCAAGACCGGCGGCAAGACAGGTTCATGGACGAGACAGGAGCCACCGGTATGACAGTCAAGGCACTGGCCGTGACGATCTCCACCCGAGCCGCCTCCGGCGTGTATGAGGACCGGTCGGGCCCGGTGCTCGCCGAGCTGCTCAGCGAGTACGGCTGCCAGGTGCGCGGCCCCGTGGTCGTCCCCGACGGGGCCGCTGTCCGCAGCGTCCTGGAACAGGCCGTCGCCGAAGGTTATGACGTGGTCGTGACCAGCGGCGGAACCGGCTTGACCCCCACCGACCAGACCCCCGAGATGACCCGGCTGGTGATCACCCGCGAGGTGCCCGGGATCGCCGACGCCATCCGGCTCGGCAACCGCGACACCGTGCCGACCTCGATCCTGTCGCGCGGCCTGGCCGGAATCGCGGGAAACACCCTCATCGTGAACCTGCCCGGCTCCACCGGAGGGGTCCGGGACGGCATGCAGATCCTCGGTCCGGTGCTCGCTCACGCGGTCGACCAGATCAGCGGCGGAGACCACCCACGTCCTGCAGATGGCGCTTGAGGCCCTCGTCAGGGAATCATTGAGACTGTGGAACGCATGCGGGGGTGGCCGGTCACCCTGAACCAAGGGCCGGTGGGACTGCGGCCGTTGCGGATGAGGGATGCCTCGGTATGGCGGGACGTGCGCGTCGCCAACGCCGACTGGTTGCGCCCGTGGGAGCCGACGAACCCCGAGACACCCCTGTTCAGAAGCGGTCTGGCCCCGTACTTCAGCATGGTCCACACCATGCGCAGGGAGGCCCGCAACGGCCTGGCGCTGCCGTGGGTGGTCACCTACGACGGCCAGTTCGCCGGCCAGCTCACCGTCGGCGCCATCGTCTGGGGCTCGGCCCGCTCCGCCCAGATCGGCTACTGGGTCGACCGCGCCTTCGCCGGCCGCGGCGTCATTCCGACCGCGGTGGCCCTCGCCGTCGACCACTGCTTCTTCACCGTCGGCCTGCACCGCGTCGAGGCGAACATCCGCCCTGAGAACGCCGCGTCGCGCAGAGTGGTGGAAAAGCTCGGATTCAGGGAAGAGGGAGTCCGCCGCAGACACCTGCACATCGACGGAGCCTGGAGGGATCATCTCTGCTATGCCCTCACCGCCGAGGACGTCCCCAGCGGCCTGGGTTCACGATGGCGGGCGGTGTCGTCGTAGCGGTCGCCACCGTCACTCCGCAGGGGAACGACTCTAATGATCAAGAAAAGTTCGGCCAAGCCTCGGTCATGAGTAGAGAGATCTCACGACACACCGTCTCGAATGCTCGTCAAGCGGTGACGTCGGGTCCTAGCGTGCGGAGCGTGAGCATGCGAGCATCCAACGCGGGCATCGCTCCTTCGCACACGCATACGCCGGTGCCGAGGGAGGGGTGCGCATGAGCAGCACCCTCCTCTACCTGGCGATCTTTGTGGTCTGGGCCATCGTGCTCGTTCCGATGTGGCTGCACCGCGACACCGAGACCACGGGAATCTCCCGGATCCTGCACCGCCGCCACCTGGCCTCCGACGTCTCTCCCGACGAGGAGACCCTCCACGATGTCGAAGACGAGCTCCCCACGGAAGAGGACCTGGTCACCACCCGCTCGCACCCGGCCTCCGCCGCCGTCCCCGCTCCGGCCCGCCGAGGCCGCCGCGCCGCCGTCATCGCGCGCCGACGCCGCCGCACCACCGGACTCACCCTGCTCGCGATCACCGTGGGGATCATCGCAGCCACGGCCGGCCCCTGGTGGATCTCCCTGCCCCCCGTGGGCCTGCTGACCGCGCACCTGGCCCTGCTCCGCACCGCCACCCAGATCGACCAGTCCCGCCGCCACGCCGCGCGTGTCGCCCGCCACGAGATCCTGCTGAGAGCCCGCCAGGAAGCCGACCAGGCCGTCGAAGAGGCCCAGGAAGCCCACGACGCCGAAGTCATCGACCTGCTCTCCAGGACCCGCGAGGTCTTCGACCAGTACGCCGCCCCCGGCGAGCTCCGAGCCGTCGGCGACTAGCGCCGCTTGCACGAACCGCCCCCGAAGTTTGCTAAGGTTACGACGTTCCTTGGGGGCATGGCGCAGCCTGGTAGCGCGCTTCGTTCGCATCGAAGAGGTCAGGGGTTCGAATCCCCTTGCCTCCACAAGGAAGCACGCCGTTCACCTGCGTTTTCCCAGGTGGGCGGCGTTTTTCGTTCTCGTTGTGCTCCGTCGTCGGTCCAGATGCCGCCGACGTCCGGGGCCGCATCCTCCAAGTGCAGCTCTCCCCAGTTGTCTTCCTCGTCCGGCTCGCTGACGGGGTCGTTCGGGTCTGACCATCGCGACAGAGGAGAGTAGGCCCGGAGCGCGGTGCCGGGATTACTCCCGGTCCGTTTCTCCGGACCTCTCGCCGAACCCGCCGTGCGCCTCTCGACGCAACGGGCTCTCCACGGTTTCTGCCGTCATGCGGGTGAGTTCCAGGGGTTGGGGATCTTGTTGCTCCGCCAGCGGTAGCGGGTCACCGTGACCTTGGCGATGTTGAACAACTCGGTCCCGTCCGTTGCCGTGACGGGCAGCCACCGCCCGGTGGGGGTGGTGAAATGGCGTCGGACGTCCTTCCAGCTCCAGCGGTGCCGGACTTGCAGCATCCGGATCAGCCTCCACCACACGAACTGGTGGAGCGCGGAGAACCGGTCCTTGGCCACAGCGTGCTTGAGGTAGTTGGCCCAGCCGCGCATGATCTGGTCCAGCCTGATCAGCACGGACCCCAGGTCCTGTTGTGATTTCCTGTGGGTCAGGGCACGGATCTTGGCCTTCAACGACCGGATGGGCCGGTCGCCGATGAAGGTGTAGACGTGCCATTTATCGGTTCCCCTCTTGCGGCGCCACTGGATGCGGAACCCCAGAAAGTCGAACCCGTCACTGAGGTGCACGATCTGGGTCTTGGCCGGTGACAGTCGCAACCCGATCGGTTCCAGCACTCTCGTGACGTCCTCGCGCACCGCCACCGTGTCGTCCTTCGTCCCGAAGATCAGGACGACGAAGTCGTCGGCGTAACGGACCAGCCGCCAGGTCGGCAGGCCCTTGCGGCGGCGATACCCGCGCTTGCCCTCGCTCGACATCGACCCGCCCGGCTTCCACGGCTTCATCAGCCCAACGGTGAAGTTTGGCCTGCATCTCCGATACCCGCGACCACGACCCCACCGGGGCCCGATCTTGGGCGCTGCCGTTCAGCAGCGCGTCTTTCGGCATTGCAGCCTCCAATTCCTTCTCGAAACCGCTGCCGCCCTTCGCCATGTGACCGGCTCTCCCGGCCTCGGACCACTACGGCGGCTCCGCCCCACCCGGCCCGTTCGACGGCCGATGCGCCTATCCCTGTCAGCAGGCTGGACGCCCGTGACGTGGAGCTGTGACCAGGTGGTTCCCGTGTTCACTGTGATTCGCTCGATGGAGTAGGAGCCCGACTTTGTCCCTGCGGCATCGCCATGAGTACGCCGCAGACCTTCCTCATGGCCTCCCTGCCGGCAACGGCAAACCAACCCAGGAGTTCCCCACCAGCCTTGCGACCGACGGGTGCGCACCGCGTCCTGCCCAGATCCACCAGGTTCGAGCAGGCGTCAAGTGGAGGGACGTAACAACGCCGGTTCCTCTCGTACTCCTCCCCAACACGCTCACCGGACCCGCACCATCTGCCAGTACTGGCACGTCCCGGCTTCGTCAGGGCTGCTCCCACCCTCCCCGGCATCACCCGGACCAGGCTGCCCTCAGCTTCACCGACCTGCTGCGACAGGCCGAAGGCAAAGGTCTCCCAC
>JBDSTJ010000506.1:0-8350 GCA_039928335.1 Streptosporangiaceae bacterium
TCCCCAGGGTGAGCCGGCCGCCGAGGGCCAGCGAGGCCGTGAGCGCCTGCTGGGCGAGCACTGCGGGGTGCCGTGGGTAGGTCGGCACGACCGCGGTGCCGAGCTCGATGCCCGGCACCTGGCTACCGGCCACGGCCAGGGCCGTGAGCGCCTCGAGCCCGAAGATGTTGTTCATCCAGACGGAGGCGAGGCCGTCGTCGGCCGCGCTCTGCAGCTGATCACGGAGCTTGATCAGTGCGTCGGTCCCGGCTGGTTCGTTGATCGCTGTGCCTATGCGCATCCCCCGAACATAGATCAGGCCGCCCGGGGCTGCGGGGCCCGGGTGGGACTAGACGGTGACCAGCTCACGGGCGGGGCGGGGCGCGATCGGGACGGAGCTGAGGCAGGCACGGCGAAGGAGGACCACCAGAGCCGCGACAGCGGTGAGGACCGGGGGGAGGAGGAAGGCGGTGGTGGGGGTGAAGCGGTCGACGAGCTGGCCCGCGACGGCCGCGCCGATGGCGATGCCCAGGGCGATGGAACCGTTGAGCCAGGTGTAGGCCTCAGTGCGGACCTCTGCGGGGACCAGGCCGGCGAGGAGGGTATAACCGGTGATCACGGCGGGGGCGATGACGAACCCGGCGATGATCGCGGCGGCGTACATGAGGCCGAGGGTGCCGGCGAGCGCGGGGAGGACCGTGGCGGCGGCCAGGAGGCCGAGCAGGACGGCGAGGCGAAGGGGTGCGCCCAGCTTCCAGCGGAGTGCGCCGTAGCCGAGGCCGCCGACCATGCTGGCGCCCGAGAACGCACCGTAGACCAGGCCGGCCGTGCCCGCCTGGCCGAGGCCGGCGGTGAAGGCGGTGATGCCGACCTGGAGGCTGCCGAAGACGGTGCCGATGGTGAGGAAGGCTCCCGCAAGGACGCCGACACCGCGCAGGCGCAGGACGGTCTGGCCACGGGAACCGCCGGTCCTCACCGGGATGGGCTCGGGTGCGCCCTGGCGGACGGCGGCGAACAGCAGGGTGCCGACGACGGTCAGGATCAGGGCCACGAGCAGCGCCCAGACGGGCGAGAACGCGGTGGCGACACCGATCAGCAGGATGGGCGCGGCGGTGAAGGTGAGCTCGTCGGTGATCGATTCGACCGCGAAGGCGGTGTCGAGTCGGCCGTCGCAACGGCCACCGAGCAGGTTGGCCCAGCGGGCCCTGACCATGGAACCGACCTGCGGCATGGAGGCTCCGGCCAGGCAGGCCATGGTGATCAGGAGGAGCGCGGGGGCGTGCGCCTGGGCGAGCACGAGGAGCCCGCCGAGCAGGACCGCGTGCGCGGCCGCCTGCGGGATCAGGATCCTGGCCTGGCCGTACCGGTCGGCGAGCCGGCCGGTCTGCGGGCCGACCACGGCCTGGGCGACGGCCGCGCCGGCGGCGGCGATGCCGCCCCAGCCGTAGGACCCGGTGGACCACTGGAGGAGCAGCAGGATGCCGAGCTGCATCATCGCGAACGGCAGCCGGGCCAGGAGGGCAGGAAACAGGAAGCGCCACGCGCCGGGGGCGCTCAGGACGCTGAGGTAGGACTTCATCCGGATCTCCGTCGAGTCGTGACGGAGCCCGGTGTTCCCGGCCGCCGTCAGAGGCGTCGGACCGGGGTAGATACCGCCCCTGGTGAGGGGCGGCCGCCATGCGGTCAGTGAGGCATCCGTAACGTGGATGCAACAATGCACGAGCTTACCCAACGATCTGGGACATTCCCCAGAGCTGTGGGAAACGTCACGCGCACTGGGGTTGGGGGAAAGGTACTGGAGTCAGCGACTCCCGAGGATGTCGCCCAGGATCCTGGGCGTCTCGGTGGCCGGCTCCGCCTCCACGCAGAGCTGCTCCATGACCGCCAGGTAGCGCTCGATGTCGTCCCGCTTGTCGAGATAGGTCGCCGTGGTGAGTTGCTCGAGGTACACGACGTCCGGAAGGTCGTGTTCGGCGAAGCGCAGGATGCTGAACGGCCCGCCGGCAGCGGCGTGCCCGCCCCGCGAGAACGGGACCACCTGGAGGGTGACGTTGGGACGCCTGCAGGCCTCGATGAGGTACTCGATCTGCTCGCGCATGATCGCCGGGCTGCCGATCGGCCGGCGGATGACCGCCTCGTCGACCACGACCCACAGGTGCGGCGCGCCCTCCCGGGACATCAGCTTCTGACGGCTCATCCGGAGCTGGACCCGTCGGTCGATCTCGGCGGCCGGCGCGGCCGCGTGCCCGAGGAGAGTGACCGAACGCGCGTAGCCCTCGGTCTGCAGCAGACCCGGGACGAACTGCACCTCATAGGCCCTGATCCGCGATGCGGCCTCCTCAAGGCCGACATAGTTCTCGAACCAGGTCGGCATGATGTCGGAGTAGTTGCTCCACCAGCCCGGCCCGCTGGCCCGCCGGGCCAGTTCGAGCAGGCCGCTGCGGATCTCGGAGTCGAGAACGCCGTACAGGCTGAGCAGGTCGGCTACATCGCGCTCCTTGAAGCCGACCCGGCCGAGCTCCAGACGACTGATCTTGGAATCGGAAGCACGGATGGAGTCACCCGCCTGGTCGCGGGTGAGTCCCTTGGCCTCACGCAGCTTGCGGAGCTGAGCCCCGAGCATGATCCGCAGTGCGGTGGGACCGCCGCCCTGCAGGGCGGTGATGTTGAGCACGGAGGCGTTCTCCGCTGAGTTCTTCGTCATTGCCGGGCTCCTGGAAGGGGGCCTATGGAGAAGGTCTGCCGACGACAGACGGATCAGTATCCCATCAGAACCACGCGTTGGCTACGAGACCAGGTGATCGAAATCACCGTCCTTCGCACCACCGATGAACGCCTCGATCTCGGCACGGGTGTAGACGAGCATTGGACCTTCGGGATGCCGGGAGTTGCGCATGGCGATCTCGCCGGTCGACAACTCCTTCAGCTCGACGCAGTTACCGCTGGGGTTGCTGCGCCTGCTCTTGAGCCAAGTGGTCTCAGTGGCCTGCATTTCACGCATGACCGCCCCCTCTTCGTGTTGCCATGACCACGGGAAGTCACGTCACTGGGCCTGTCCCGTTCCAAGCTGGATTTTTCTTGGTGCAAGGGCGGATGCACGTGCATCAGCCCTTGCACCTGCACGCCATGAGGGGAAAGATAGCGGACACCCACCCGTCGCATAACCGGACCGCACAGGACAATTGATGACCGTTCAGTGGGCTCCTCGTTCTTCCTCCCTCCCTTCGCCCCCAGGGAGAAACCACGGCTTCGCGCGCTCCTGCGCGGAGGACAGTCGCTGGCCTGCCCTGCTTCCCACACTCGAAGCGGGCAACTGGCCGGCACCCCCGTCCTCCGGCGTCGCAGTGCTCGCGCGTTGCCCCCTGACCAGCGACTTCGGCTCTCCGCGCCTGGCGCGCGAATTCACCCGCACCACACTGGAGGGCTGGGACGTGTCCGAGCTCTTCGACGAAGCCGGGGTCGTCGTCTCCGAACTCGTGACCAACGCACTGCGCTACGGCCTGCCCGGCCGGCACCGCACCGCCCGCGCACCCATCCAACTCGTCCTGCTCCGACAGGAACGCCGGATCCTGACCCTGGTGACCGACCCCAACTCCGACGGACCCATCCAGGGCGACCCCGACGAGTTCGCCGAGAACGGCCGCGGCCTCCAGGTCGTCGCAGCCATCACCGAATCCTGGGGCTGGGCACCACTGGCCACCGGCGGCAAGGCAGTATGGGCGGCTTTCGCACTGTAAGGGCAAATATCTGAGGGGTCCTACGGGCACGGGATTCACCGTGCGGCCCGGTAGCGTCCAGGCGCGAGGCGGAGCCGTAGTCAGTCAGGCATTCGAAAGGCCCCGTAGGAGTAGCCATACGGGGCCTTTGAGCTGGGTGGGCATAGCTGGGTTCGAACCAGCGACCTCTCCGGTGTGAACGGAGCGCTCTTCCGCTGAGCTATACGCCCGTTCGCGCTTCGCGACTCGTACAGATTAGCGCGTCCGGGGGGTCGTTCGCACCTCGAGTAAGGACGCGCGTCGCCTGTCCCGGCGGGCGAGCGCCTTGGCCTTGGCCGCGGCGGCCCAGTCCTTGGCCCTGTCGAGGGCGCCACGGGCCCAGGCGAACTCGGTGGCGAGGATCGCCAGGCCGGCGACGATGCCGAGAATGCCGGGGCCGGGGGCGACCATCATGATGAGGCCGGCGAGGAGGACGAGGAAGCCGACGAGGAAGACGGAGGTCTTCCAGGCGGTGTTCAGCAGGGGGTTTCGCCGGAGACGGTCGCGGAAACGAACGAAGCGGCCACCGTTCGAGACGGTCTCTTCCTGATGTACGGACACAGTTTTACCCTCTGACAATCTGCAGCTTGAGGTTTGACCGCAGAACGGTCACAGTGCGGACGAAGTTCCCTTGCCGCGTAGGGTGATTGTCGATGTTCGCCCAGGTCGGAGCAGAGTTGGCTGTGTGTGACACAGGTCACACCCCAAGTAGTCCAGGGAATGTTCTGACGTCTTCCGGCAGTTACGCGTCATAGATCAGGGGGACATCCGTGGGGAACGAAGTCCTCATCGGGGTGCCCGTCAAGCGGGCCGACGTCTGAAGGAATGGCGATGAACAGCAGCACCACCATCTCCGCCGAGCTTGGCCTTCGGCTCGTCGTGCCCGACCGGACGACCGTTCCGTTGCTCGCGACATTGGAGTTCGCCGCCGACGATCCGTACGCGATCCGCATGGCATTCCATGTGGGGAACGACGAACCGGTCGAGTGGATCTTCGCACGCGAGTTGCTCACGGTCGGGATCGAACGCAAGGTCGGCGACGGCGACGTGCAGGTCTGGCCCGCGGGCCAGGACAGCGACAGGACCCTGCACATCGCCCTGTCCTCACCCTTCGGGAACGCCCTCTTCGAGGTGCCTCTCACCCCGATGGCAGATTTCCTGCACAAGACGTACGACATCGTGGCGGCAGGTCGCGAGTCGGAGTTCGTGGACATGGATGCCGAGCTGGAGAATTTGCTCTGGTCGTCCTGAGACGCCCGCTACGCACCGAATCAGATCTCGCTGGACAGCCGGGCCACGGCCCGCATCTTGTTCATCGCGTCGAGGGCGGCGACCTTGTAGGACTCGGCGAGCGTGGGGTAGTTGAAGACCGCGTCGACCAGGTAGTCGACGGTTCCGCCGCAGCCCATGACCGCCTGCCCGATGTGGACCAGTTCGGTGGCACCGGTACCGAAGACGTGCACGCCGAGCAGGGACCGGTCGTCGGGCGAGACCAGGAGCTTGAGCATCCCGTAGGAGTCGCCGATGATCTGGCCGCGGGCCAGTTCTCGGTAGCGGGAGATACCGACCTCGAACGGCACCCGGGTCCTGGTCAGCTCGTCCTCGGATTTGCCGACGAAACTGATCTCGGGGATCGTGTAGATCCCGATGGGCTGCAGGGCGTGCATGCTGTTGACCGGCTCGCCGAAGGCGTGCTGGGCGGCGGACCTTCCCTGCTCCATGGACGTCGCCGCCAGGGCGGGAAAACCGATCACGTCGCCGACGGCGTAGATGTGCGGGACGCAGGTGGCGAAGTCGCCGTTCACGTCGATCCGGCCCCGTTCGTCGGCGACCAGGCCGGCCGCGTCCAGGCACAGCTCGGCGGTCTTGCCCTGCCGGCCCGCGGAGTACATCACGATGTCGGCGGGAATCTTCTTTCCGCTCTCCAAGACGGTGATCGCGCCCCGGGACCGGCGTTCGACGGCGGCGACGCTCTCGCCGAACCGGAAGGTGACCGCGAGGTCGCGCAGGTGGTACTTGAGGGCCTCGACGATCTCCAGATCGCAGAACTCCAGCATCCGTTCGCGCCGCTCGACCACGGTCACCTTCGTGCCGAGGGCGGCGAACATCGAGGCGTACTCGATCCCGATCACCCCGGCACCGACCACGACCATGGTCTCCGGGATCTGTTCCAGGTGCATGATCCCGTCCGAATCGATGATCGTCTTGTCGTCGAACTCGACCGTGGCGGGGCGGGCGGGGCTGGTCCCGGTGGCGATGACGATCTTCTCGGCGGTGATCTTCTTCTCCTGGTCGCCGCTGACGCCGATGGTGTGCGGATCCAGGAACCGGCCGGTGCCCTGGAACATCGCGATCCGGTTGCGGCTCAACTGGCTGCGGATCACCTGGATCTCGCGGCCGATCACATGCTGGGTGCGCATGCCGAGGTCGGAGACGGTGATCTCGTCCTTGACCCGGTAGCTCTGTCCGTACAGCTCCCGCTGGTTGAGGCCGGTGAGGTAGAGGACTGCCTCGCGGAGGGTCTTGGACGGGATCGTGCCGGTGTTGATGCACACCCCGCCGAGCATGTGCTGTTTCTCTACGACCGCCGCCCGCTTGCCGAGCTTCGCCGCGGCGATCGCTGCCTTCTGCCCGCCAGGACCCGACCCGAGCACGATGAGATCAAAGTCATACACGGCACCCAGTCTGAACGCGCCGGGCCCGATAAATAAGGCTTTTCAAGTAAACAACGGGCTCAGGGGTCGAGGTGGTTCTTGGCCCGCGCGGCGAAGACCTCCGCGGTCTTCCTGGTGACCGGTCCCAGCGGCAGTGGCCGCCCGTCCAGCTCGGCGATCGCCTGTACATCGCGGGTCGTCGAGGTCAGGAACGCCTCCTCGGCCTCATACAGCTCGCTCAGCGGCACGTCGACCTCCTCGGCGCCGGTCCATTCCAGGACCAACGCGCGGGTCACCCCGGCCAGGCAGCCGGACCGCAGGGTCGGAGTGATCAGCCGGCCGTCGCGGACCAGGAAGAGGTTGGATCCGGTGCCCTCGCAGAGGTTCCCGGCGATGTTGCCGAAGATCGCCTCCTGGCCACCGTGCCGCTTGGCATGGGCCAGCGCGATCACGTTGTCCCCGTAGGAGGTCGTCTTCAGACCGCTGAGCGCGCCGTGCTCGTTGCGCGGCCACGGGACCACCGTCACGGCGGCCGTGGCCGGGAACGGCTTCTGCTCCCCCGCGATGATGATCGTGGTCGGCCCGTCCGCGCCCCGCTCTGAGCCCAGCGGGCCGATCCCGCCGGTGTAGGTGATCCGCAGTCGGCCCAGTTCCCAGTCCGTGTCCCGCAGGACCGCCTCGATCCCGGCCCGGATCGCGGTCTGGTCGGGCTCGGCCAGGCCCATCCCGCGCGCGGAGAAGGCCAGCCGGTCCAGGTGCCGGGTCAGCGCGAACGGCGCCCCACGGCTGAGTTTGATCGTCTCGAAGACGCCGTCGCCCACGGTGATCCCGTGGTCGAAGACACTGATCTCTGTCCGGCCGAGTTCACCGTTGACCCAGACCTTCACCCGCGACCTCCAGCAGTCTCTTCGCCTTGAGCTCCGTCTCGCGCCATTCGCGTTCGGGGTCGGAACCCCAGGTGATGCCCGCGCCCGTGCCGAACCGGAGCTGTGCGCCCTCGATCCAGAACGTGCGGATGCCGACCGCGAGCGCGGCCGTCCCCGCGTCGGCGTTCACCCATCCGACGGCCCCACAGTACGGGCCGCGGGGCACGGGTTCGAGTTCCTCGATCAGCGTGAGCGCACTGGACTTGGGCGCGCCGGTGACCGAACCAGGTGGGAAGGTCGACTGGATGATCTCCGGCCAGGGCGCCGTGGTCCTGGCCCGGACGGTCGAGACGAGGTGCACCAGGCCCGGATGCGCCTCGACCACGCACAGTTCGGGCACAGTGACCGATCCGATCTCGGCGGTCCTGCCGAGATCGTTACGGACCAGATCGACGATCATCACGTTCTCGGCGTGGTCCTTGGGGAGCAGGTCGGCGGCGGTGCGGCCGGTCCCCTTGATCGGCCGGGATTCGATGATCTCGCCCACCCGGGACAGGTAGAGCTCGGGGCTGGCGCTGGCCAGCCGCAAGCCGGGGAGACTGAGGGTCATGGCGTAGGGGGCGGGGTTGCCCCGTGCGAGCCGCGCGCCCAGCCCGGTGATCTCGTCGGAGACCGACGCGGACAGGATCCGGCAGAGGTTGGCCTGGTAGACGATGCCTTCGGCGATCGCGGCCTTGATCTTCCGGACGCCCTCGACATAGTCCGTCTCGCTCATCGAGCTGGTCCACGCCCCGGGTCCGCGCCAGGGCGCGTCGGGGTGCGGAGCAGGCCGTACGTCCTCGAACCGGGCGCAGGTGACCTCGCCCTCATAGCTGACGGCCACGGCCCACCAGCCCTGGCCGTCGAGGGCGGCGAGGTCGGAGGTGGTCTCTGCCAGCCCGGTCGCCAGCAGGCCGCCGACATGGGCGAACGCTTCCATGGGCACAGTCTGTCTGGTGCCGCCTGCGGCGGCCACGCCGACAATCAGTTTGGCTAAGCGGCCAGAGTTGGCTATGGTTTTCCTCGTCGCCAGGAGTGCCGCTAGGTCCTCCTCAGC
>JBDSTJ010000507.1:0-3067 GCA_039928335.1 Streptosporangiaceae bacterium
CGCGCTGGAAGCGGCGGCGCTGGTGGCCTACAGCATGCTGTCGCGTACCGTGCTGCCCAAGGACAACCGGCCTCCGCTCGGCGTGCTGCTGCGCATCGACCTGACGTCGCTGGGCGTGAACCACGCCTTCCCCGGCGGGGTGGCGGTCGCGGCAGCGCTCCGGTACCGGCTGCTCACCGCTTTCGGCGTGCGCGGCTCCGACGCGGTGTTCGGTGCGGTCGCCCAGAGCGCGGGCTCGGCCCTCGTGCTCAACGGCATGATCTGGGTGACGCTGCTGGTGGCGGTACCGGTGTACGGGACCAGACCGCTGTTCGGCCTCGTCGTCGTGGTCGGCGCAGCCGTCTTCACCCTGGTCGCAGCCGTGGTCTTGGCGTTGACCCGCGGGCATGGCCGGACGGCTCGCCTCGTCCGGCGGATCGCCTCGGTCCTGCCCCGGGTCACCCCCGACCAGGCCGAACGCCAGGTCGGCCGGATCACCGAGAACCTGCGCGCCTTCACCTCCGACCGCCGACTGCTGGGCCGGGCCGCCGGATGGTCGTCGGCCAACTGGATGCTCGACGCGGCATCGCTGTGGGTCTTCCTCGCCGCGTTCGGCTACCGGATCGAACCCGTGGGCCTCCTGGTCGCCTTCGGGGTCGCCAACGTCCTCGCGGCGCTGCCGGTCACCCCGGGCGGCCTGGGCATCGTGGAGGGCACCCTCGTGCCGATGCTGGTCGTCGTCGGCGCACCTCACGAGGCCGCGCTCCTGGCCGTGCTCAGCTGGCGGCTGGTCAACTTCTGGCTGCCCCTGCCGGTCGCCGGGCTGACCTACCTGTCGCTGCGCGCCCGGCTGGCCGAGGAGCCCCTGCCGGTGCTCGGCTACGGCGGTCACCCCCAGCCGGCAGGGGCCCGGCGGTAGCCGCCTGTTTCTCTACCGGTGGCGGCAGTGCCAGCGCACCACCCGGTCCACGATGAGGTTGGCGGCGGCGCTGGCGGCGACAATGTGGGGGCGGCCACTTCCGTAGGTGCCCGCGACGACCATCGTGGTGCAGCGGATCGCAGAGGCGGTCTGTTCGACCGGTTCCGAGGGGATGCGCAGGAATCCGCGCCTGGCGGCACGGCCGCAGGAGATGATGCTGAACAATGGACTCACGCTTCCTTGGATCTGTGTGCGAGTAAGGAGCGGAGCCGGCTCCAAGAAAGACGCTAGAGACGGATCTCGACCAGCGACAGCGTTGCCGGATCATGCCGAAAACCCGGTGGGTGCCCAGGCGGGAATCGCAGGTCACAGCATGAGCGTCGGCATGATTCGGCAGATCTCGGCACGCGCGGAGGTGACTGGATGGCCTGGCCGGACCTGACGGGCGAGGAGCTCGGCGCCAAGTTCGACGAACTGGTCTGCGGCGTCTCCCAACGGGAGCTGGGCGCGGTGCTCGCCGAGCACACGGTGCTCCTCGACGTTCTGCCCGAGGTGCCGAAAGATCCCCACAACCTGGAACGCGGACGGCAGCTGGCCGAAGTCTTCGCCAAAGTGACCAGCATGACCACCCGGACCGAGCTTCTGCAGGCCACAGCGAGCTCAAAGCCGCCTTGAACATGCTGATCGACCGTTCCGTACTGATCGTCGGGGCACGTGCGGAGATCGGGTTCCGGCACCAGTTGCTCTTCGAGTACGTCGCCGCACAGGCCCTGCTCGAACGCGGGGGAGCCGCGGAGCTGGACCGCCTGCACGGCATCGTCCAGAGCCGCACCCTCGACCTGTTCGTCGGCGCGGTCTTCGAACAGGCCCTGATCCTGGCCTGGAGAAACTATCCGACACTCCACCCCGACATCCGCCGGGTGCTGGTCGCCCTGTCGGGCTCGGCGACGACGACGCTCCAGTCCATCGCTCTGGTCGTCGCCGCCTACCACCCCCAGGCCGGCCCCGAGGTCGGGGCGCTGCTCGACCGCGCTCCGCCCGAAGCGGTGCGCAGGTTCGTCGAGCTCACACCGAGGGCGAGCGGACCACAGATCGGCGGAACGCTCTCGCTCCTGCGCCGGGTCTGGCTCCGCACCGAGACCACGTGCCGCATCGCGGTGCTGAACGTTCTGGAGCGATTCGCGGCACGGCACGGCCTCGCGGTCCAGTCCTTCCTCACGGACCAGGAGTGCATCGATCATGTCGCCCGTGCGGGCGGTGATCTGCTGCTCAGCGAACGCGCCCTGCCGCGCATCCTCGGGCTGCTCGCCGACACTGACGCCGACTGGAGCCGCGAAGGCCTCCGCACGCTGTTCGACGCGGGTTGGGGCGCGGCCAGGAAACGTGCGCTGGCCGTCGCGATCCTGGAGATCGTCGCTGAGCGCTGGGACGCGCTGGGCTCCGCGGCGCCGCTGGCCGAGTTCGAGGCGGCGGTCGTGCTCGCGCAGGAGCACAACGATGGTCAGGAGAACGGGGCCGTGCGCCTGGCCGTCGGGCGGCTCTATGCCCGGCAGTGGACCCTCGACCACGCTCTGAGCTGCCCCGAGCCGGACGCCGAGGGCTGGCTCGGTCTCGTCACCGTGCTCCGGGACGAGCTGGCGGCGCACGCTCACGCCTCGGTCCGCACCCAGCTGCGGCTGATGGGTGTGGCCCAGGCCCTTGCCCAGATGCCCGAGGACGGCCCGGTCCTCGCCGGGACCCTCGCCATGATCTTCCCCGCCGCAGCCGACACGTACGGCAAGTCGATGTACGAACTGTCCGGTTCGTTTCTGGTCTTCCTCCTCGGCAGCGCGAGCCCGGCGGGGAGGGCGACCAGGGAGCTCCTGCGGTCGGCGCTGCTCGGCCTGCCCGCCCCGATGTCCAGGACCGCGACCGGCGGTCAGCTGCTCACCATCGTGGCGCGCGAGGCGATGACCCAGGCCGAGCTGTCCCACTCCGAGCTCGCCGAGCTCCTGGCGGATCTGCCGAGCACGGCCCGGCCGGACCAGTGGATCGACGTCGGGGGCCTGGTCCCGCTGATCGTCCGGGCCGCGCTCGGCGGTCACCCCGTCGCTGCGGCGGCCTGGGCGGAGGTCGTCGACAATCCCGGGCTCATCGACGGGACCGTGCGCAAGTCCGTCGTCTTCGAAC
>JBDSTJ010000508.1:0-2923 GCA_039928335.1 Streptosporangiaceae bacterium
TGTCCAGCGCCCTGCGCAGCCGCCGGCCGGACCTCAACTGGAACGGCCGGGAGGGCATGAACGGCGAGGACCCGCTGGGGGTGGGCGACGCCACCTCGGCGCTCGCCGACCTCGGCGACCTGGCCGAACTGGAGTCCACCCTGGACCTGAACCAGCCCGGGGCGCGCCTGGACGACATCGACGAGGAGGCCGTACGGCGGGCGCTGGGCCGCCAAGCCGTCGACGACCTGGCCGAGCTCCGGCGGATCGAGTCGGAGCTGGAACGGCAGGGCTACCTGAACCGCAGGTCGGGCCGGCTCGAACTGACCGCCAAGGCCGTCCGGCGGCTCGGCGAGTCCGCGCTCCGCAAGGTCTTCGCCCAGCTCCACAGCGGGCCGCGCGGCGACCACCCGCAGAGCGACGCGGGCCAGGCCGGCGACCTCACCGGGTCGTCACGGCAGTGGCAGTTCGGCGACGAGCAGCCCTTGGACGTGGTCCGTACGGTCACCAACGCGATCCTGCGCTCCGGCGGCGGTGAGCTGAGGCTCTCAGCCGAGGACTTCGAGGTGCTGGAGACCGAACGGCGGACCGCGGCGGCGGTCGTGCTGCTGGTCGACCTGTCCTATTCGATGGTGCTGCGGAACGCCTGGGGGGTCGCCAAGCAGACGGCGCTCGCGCTGCACTCCCTGGTCACCACCAAGTACCCCCAGGACTCGATCCAGATCATCGGCTTCTCCAACTTCGCGCGGGTCCTGCACCCGACCGAAATGGCCGGCCTTGACTCGGACATGGTCCAGGGGACCAACCTGCACCACGCGCTGATGCTCGCCGGCCGTCATCTCGACCAGCATCCCGACTTCGAGCCGATCGTTCTGGTCGTGACCGACGGGGAACCGACCGCGCATCTGCAGGCCAACGGGCGGCCGCTGTTCGACTACCCGCCGTCACCGGAGACCCTCACGCTGACGCTGGCCGAGGTCGACAAGATGACCAGGCGCCGGGCAACGCTCAACGTGTTCATGCTCGCCGACGACCGGCGGCTGGTGGCGTTCGTGGAGGAGGTCGCACGCCGCAATGGCGGGCGGGTGTTCTCTCCCGACACTGACCGCCTCGGCGAATTCGTGGTCAGCGACTACCTTCGGGTGAGGCGAGGTTCCTAGGGCCAGGTCAGGACGCCGACCGTCCGACCGAGGAACCAGCGGGGGCCGCCCGGAGTTGCGGGCGGTCCCCTGCGTCCGGCTGAGCCGCCTCCCCGACAGCCGGACTGCCCAGGGGTAGGGTCGCATCATGTCGACTGCCGACCACCTGCTGCTGATCCTCCACGTCGGGTTCGCGATCTTCACGCTCGGACCGCTGACCGTGGCCACCATGTCCACGCCCCGCTACATCCGTGCGGGCAACGCGGTGGTGCTGCGTTATCTGGCGCTGACCACCCGGATCTACGGACTGGGCTCCCTCGGGGTGTTCCTGTTCGGGCTGTTCCTGGCCCAGGGCAAGTTCGACCAGTTCTGGCTGTCGGCCTCGATGACGTTGTTCGTCGTCGCGCTGGTCATGCTGCTCATCCTCGAACGTGACCAGCGCAAGGTGCTGTCGGCGCTGGACGGGGTCATCGGCGAGCGCGCCGCGGAGCGGATCGCTGAGAAGGCCCCGGACCAGAAGCCGGACACGACCCTGGACAAGCCAGGCCAAAAGCCCAGCGAGGAGCCCGTACAGCCCAGGCGTACCGAGACGACGCTGGACACTCAGGGCGAGCAGAGCAGGATCGCCGCGCTCTCCGGCATCGTCGCCGTGATCTGGCTGGTCATCCTGATCCTCATGCTCTGGCACTGAGCACTGAGGCGCCGGGCGCCTACTTCTTCCTGGCGGCCGGCTTGACGAGCTTGGCGATCCAGGCGAGGACCCTCGCGGAGACGTTCTTGTTCTTCATCATCTCGATGCCGTGCAGGTGGCCCGGGATCGAGACGAGGGTCACCGGCACGCCATGGGACTTGAGCGCGGCCTTGAGCGACATGCTGTGCTCGGGCCCGACGAAGTCCGCAGCCGAGTGGATGATGAGCATCGGGGCGTCGCCCACGGACGCGTGCTGCTCGGGTGTGGCGTCGAGCAGCCGCGGCCAGCAGTCGGTGTCGTAGGGGAACGGTGTGCAGCCCAGCAGCTGGATGATCGACCTGCGCAGGTTCTTGGTGAGCCCGTCGGCGTCCATCCGGCCACCCTCGGTGTAGCCGCGCAGCGGCGAGTTGACCGGCGACAGGGCGACGATGCCGCGTACGTGCGAGAGCCCCCGGCCGTACACGCCTTCCATGGTGGCGAGCTGGCCGCCGGCCGAGGAGCCGACCACCACGATGCGGGACCTGTCCACGCCCCACTTCTTGGCGTTGGCGCGGATCCTGGTGATGGCGGATCCGACGTCGTTGCGCTGTGCGGGCCACACCGCCTGGGTGCTCAGCCGGTAGCTGATGGCGAACGTGACATAGCCGCGCTTGGCGAAGGCGCGCCCCTGGGTTCTCATCTGGCTGCGGTCGCCGCCCCACCAGTAGCCGCCGTGCACCAGCACGACGGCCGGCCTGGCCTTGTTCGACTTGGTCCAGTAGATGTCGAACTTCTGCTTGGCGCTCCTGCCGTAGGCCACCGTCTTCTTCTTCGGGGCCGCCACCTTCGTGACCGCGGCGGCGGGAGCCGCTGCCGCCTGGGCCGTCGCGGTGTTCAGCGGTACCACGGAGCCCAGCAGCATGACGAGACCGAGCATCAACGCGCGCATGGGTCCAAACCCTAGTGGTTTCCGGGCCTCAACGTTCAAGCGAGAGCGATTTCCAGGTCATGAATCAGGTCGTTCACGTCCTCGATGCCCACCGACAGCCGGACCAGATCGGCCGGCACCTCCAGCGCGGACCCGGCGACGGAGGCGTGCGTCATCCGGCCGGGGTGCTCGATCAGCGACTCGACG
>JBDSTJ010000509.1:0-2508 GCA_039928335.1 Streptosporangiaceae bacterium
ACCTCCGCAACGTCCTGCTCGCCGAAGTCGACGGCGGCCCCACAACCGGTGCCCGCCCCCGCATCATCGGCGGCGAGCTGTGGTTCTCCCAGACCTGGGCCCACATAGCCGCGAGGCCGGTCGTGCGGTTCTTATGCTGCGCATCGGCCACCGGGGACTCTGGGGTGGCTCGGTGCGGGTGGGGGGTATGCCCGGTCAGAGCGGGAGTTCGAACCAGACTGCTTTGCCGTCTGCGGTGGGACGGGAACCCCAGCGGGTGGCGAGTTGGTCGACCAGATAGAGACCTCGGCCGCCCTCGTCGGTATCGCCGGCCTTGCGGATGCGCGGCAGGCGGAGGTCGGGGTCGAACACCTCGACCCAGACGGCGGTGGCACCCCTGCGGAGGCGGAGCTTGAACTCCTGTTTGGTGGGTTCGGGGCGGCCCAGGCCGCTGAGCCCGTCGCCGAGGTCCCAGTCGTCCTCGTCAAAGACCGGGGGTGCGCCGACCAGGGCGCGTTTGGGCGACGGGACGTTGGTGGCGTGCAGGACCACGTTGGTGACGACCTCGGAGACGAGCAGGCAGGCCATCTCGGCGGCGTCGTCGAGCATTCCCCAGGCCGCGAAGGTCTCCGCAGCCAGGCGGCGGGCCTCCGAGACCATGATCGGCTCGGCGGCGAAGACCCGTTCCTCGACCGCGAGCTCCTCGGCCGAGGTGCGGATCACCACGATGGCCACGTCGTCGTCGATGTCGCCGGGGACCGCCTGGAAGGCCGCGTTGGCGATGCTCTCGACGTCACGGCGGCTGACGGCCGCGACCGCGTCACGCAGCAGGGTCCGGGACTGGTCGCGGCTGAAGTAGGTGCCGTCCTCGCGGGGCCGGCGCTCGATCAGCCCGTCGGTGTACAGGACGAACGTGGTGCCGGGCTTGAGCTCGATGCTCTCCTCGTTGAAGATGATGTCGCCGCCCACGCCGTGCGAGCGGACGCCGAGCATCGCGCCCCGCGAGTCGTAGGTGAGCTCGCTGACCTGGCCGTCGACGACCAGCAGCGGCGGGGCGTGCCCGGCGTTGGCGAACGTCAGCACCCGCGACCAGGCGTCGTACACGAAGTAGGTACAGGAGACCAGCGGCGGCCGGGGCCGGTCCGGCTGGGTCATCGACCGGACCCACTCGTCGAGTTTGCGCATGATGTCGGCCGGTGACTTGTCGTCCTGGGCGAAGGCCCGCAGCGCGGCCCTGAGCTGGCCCATCACCGCGGCGGCGCGGGCCCCGCGGCCCTCGACGTCGCCGATGACGATGCCGACCCGGCCCGCCGACAGCGGGATCACGTCGTACCAGTCGCCGCCGACCTGGGTCTGGATGCCGTGGTGCTCGATCGGCTTGGCCGGCTCGTACCTCCAGGCGATCTGCAGTCCGTCGATCTTGGGCGGCACCTCGCCGGGCAGCAGGTACTTCTGGAAGGCCAGCGCGGTCTTGCGCTCCTCCTCGAACAGCATCGCGTTGTCGACGGCGAGCGCGACCCGGCCGCCGATCGCGCCCATGAGGTCCCGGTCGAAACCGTCGTAGTGCGGGTCGGGCCTGCGGCCCAGATTCGACAGGGCCAGGCTGAGCACACCCAGGACCTCGCCCCGCGCCACCAGCGGAGCGGCGATCACCGAAGTGACGCCGAGCTCGTCGGTGCGCTGCTGGACGGTGTCCTCGACCAGCACGGCATCGCGCCGGTGCATGGCCTTGGCGCTGTGGTGCTCGGGCGGGTAGACGACGGACTCGCCCACCTCGGCCCAGGTTCCGGGCGGCGGGGTCCAGCCGCCGGCGTGCCGGGACACCCGGCGGACCAGTTTGTCCCCGACCGCCAGGTCGATGAAGAGATGGTCGGCGAACTGGGGGACCAGGATGTCGGCGACCTGCCGGAGGGTGACCTCCAGCTCCAGGGACCCGGCCAGCCGGGTGCCGATTCGGTCGAGCAGCCCGTACCGGTCCTGCTCACGCTGGTTGCTGCGCAGCGCCTCCCGCGCGAAGATCGCCACGCCGTCGATGGAACCCGACGGGTGCCGCAGCGGCACGGCGTGCGCCCGGGTGTAGACCGAGGTGCCGTCGTCGCGCAGGTTGCAGAAGGTTCCCTCCCACACCCCGCCCTTGAGCACGAACCTGGCCAGCTCGGTGGCCTGCTCGTGGTCGTCCTCGGCGATGCCCAGGGACAGCACGCTCTGCCCGATGAAGTCGCTGACCCCGAAACCGAACAGCTTCTTCGCGTAGGCATTGCCATAGATGATGTTGCTGAAGCGGTCACAGACGATGACCGCCATCTCCATCTGGTTGAGCACTGTCTCCGGCGGCAGCTGGGCCTCGAACGGGGGCTCGCCCCAATGCTTCATGCGCCCACCTCGCGTCCCCTGTCGGTGACCCTGTCGATGAGCCCATTGAATGAGAAAGGGGCGCAGAATACCGGGGATTCGGGCTTCTGGGTGAGGAGATCTTCGGCCAAGTCGCTCTTAGACCCGCGAGACGAAAACGTGTTCGGCGATGCGTCG
>JBDSTJ010000510.1:0-4145 GCA_039928335.1 Streptosporangiaceae bacterium
GAGGTACTTCAGGACCGCTCCGGCGAAGTCACCCATGTCAAGGAGCGCGTCGTCGGGCAGGCCGTACAGCCGCCCGGCGACCAGTTCCGAGGTACTGCCGGTGCAGCCCGCGACGTGCTGGTGGCCGGCGGCGCGGGCCACGTCGATGCCGCGGCGGATGCTGTCGATCCAGGCGGAGCAGGAATAAGGGACGACGACGCCGGTGGTGCCGAGGACGGACAGGCCGCCGAGGATGCCCAGGCGGGGGTTCCAGGTGTGCCGGGCCAGTTCACCGCCGTCGGCGATGGAGATCTCCACGACGACGTCGCCCGGTGCGCCGCGTTCCCGGGCGACCTCCGCGACGTGCTCGGTCATGAGGCGGCGCGGGACCGGGTTGATCGCGGGTTCGCCGACAGCCAGCGGAAGGCCGGGCTTGGTGACGGTGCCGACCCCCGTACCGGCCCGGAAGACGACCCCGCTGCCGGCCGGACCGAGCCGTACGGTCGACATGACCAGTGCGCCGTGGGTGACGTCCGGGTCGTCGCCCGCGTCCTTGACCACCCCGGCGAAGGCCGAGTCCGGGCCGAGCTCCTCGCGGGCCAGCGCGAACGCCGGGCGCTGGCCCCGGGGGAGCAGGATCTCCACCGGGTCGGGGAACTCCCCGGTCAGCAGCGCCGTGTAGGCCGCCTTGGTGGCGGCCGTGGCGCAGGCTCCGGTGGTCCACCCGAACCGGAGGGCTGGTTTGCTTTCAGTCATGAGATCCGTACTGGTGCTGGGCGGGACAGGCGAGGCGAGACGGCTCGCGGACCTGCTTACCGTACGCCCTGACCTGCGAGTCGTGTCCTCCCTGGCCGGACGGGTGCGGGAACCCCGGCTACCCGCGGGCGAGGTGCGGGTGGGCGGCTTCGGCGGACCTGAGGGCCTGGCGCACTGGTTGCGGGCCGAGCGGATCGACGCCGTGGTCGACGCGACCCACCCGTTCGCGCGGACCATGACCGAGTCCGCGGTACGGGCCGCGGCGGACGCCGCAATCCCCCTGCTGGTCCTGCGCAGGCCCGGCTGGGCGGCCGGGCCGGGCGACAACTGGCACTGGGCGGACTCGCTCGCCGAGGCGGCCGGGCTGCTGCCGTCGCTGGGTTCGCGGGTCTTCCTGACCACCGGCCGCAAGGAGCTGGCCCCGTTCGCCGACCTGGACCTGTGGTTCCTGTCCCGGTCCGTGGACCCGCCCGAGGCCCCGCTCCCCCGCCGCCTCGAGGTCGTCCTCGGCCGGGGTCCGTTCACCCTCGACGGCGAACTGGCGCTGCTGCGCCAACACCGGATCGACGTCCTCGTCACCAAGGACAGCGGCGGTTCCATGACCTCCGCGAAACTCGGGGCCGCCCGTGACCTGGGGCTTCCCGTACTTCTCCTACGCCGCCCGCCCCTTCCGCCTGGAGTGGCCACCGCACCCACCCCTGAAGCAGCCGCGGCCTGGCTCAGGCCGGGTAACGGCGGGGGGTGAACACGATGTCGCGACCGTTGCGGGTGACCGCCCTGGTGGTGGAGGAGCCGACGATCAGGAGGGTGCGCATGTCGACGGTCGCAGGGTCGAGGTCGGCGAGGGTCGTGACCGTGACGGTCTCGGTAGGGCCGCCGACGTCGCGGCCGACGACCACGGGCGTCGCGGGATCGCGGTGTTGGAGGAAGAGCTCGCGGGCGGCGTCCACCTGCCAGAGCCGCTTCTTCGACGCCGGGTTGTAGATCGCCACGACCAGGTCGGCCCTGGCCGCGGCGCTGATGCGTTCGGCGACGATGTCCCAGGGCTTGAGGATGTCGGACAGGGACAGGACGCAGAAGTCGTGGCCGAGGGGCGCACCGACCCGGCTGGCGACGGCCTGGGCCGCGGTCAGGCCGGGCAGGACCCGGACGTCCACGTCGGCGAACCGCGGCTCGGTGGCCACCTCCAGGACGGCGCTGGCCATCGCGAAGATCCCGGCGTCGCCGGAGGAGACGACCACGACCCGGGCTCCCTGCCGGGCCAGTTCCAGGGCGTGGGCTGCGCGTTCGGCCTCGACCCGGTTGTCGGTCGGGAAGCGGCGCTGGCGCGGGTTGGCCGGAACCCGGTCGAGGTAGGGTCCGTAGCCGACCAGGGTGTCGGCGGCCACCAGGGCGTCCTGGACCTCGGGGGTCAGCCACGGGCGGCCCGCCGGGCCGAGCCCGACGACGACGACCTCGCCGGGGTGCGGCACCGCCTGCACTGACACCGCCTGCACGGGCGCGGCCTGGTAGGAGTCGTCGGCGTTGAGTGGGCTCGGGATCAGGGCGAGGGAGAAGTACGGGGCCGAGGCGGGATCGACGTGCCGGAGCGGCTCGATGCGCTGCTGCCCGGTCGTGGCCCGTTCGACGTACCAGGCCTCATCGAGGCGCCCGGACCGGTCGAGGGCGTCTCGGACCTTGCCGAAGGTCCGGCCCAGCTTCAGCACGGCGGCGGAGTCGGTGCCGGCGAGCCGCGTGGCGAGATCCTCCACCGGGAGCGTGCCGGGCAGGATCGTCAGCACCTCCTCGGCCTCGACCAGAGGCCGGCCGAGCACGGCGGAGGCGGCACTGACCGAGGTCACGCCGGGAACGACCTCGGCCTCATACCGGTGCGCGAGCCGCTTGTGCATGTGCATGTACGACCCGTAGAACAGTGGGTCGCCCTCGGCCAGGACCACGACGTCACGGCCGGCGTCGAGGTGGGCGGCCAGGCGGGCGGCGCAGTCGGCGTAGAAGGCGTCCAGCGCGCCCCGGTAACCGCCGGGGTGGTCCGTCGTCTCCGTCGTGACGGGGTAGACCAGCAGCTCCTCGATCTGCCCCGCGCGCAGGTAGGGGACGGCGACCGAGCGGGCGATGCTCCGGCCGTGCCGGGCCGCGTGGTAGGCGACCACGTCGGCCGCGCCGATCAGCCGGGCGGCCTTCACGGTCACCAGTTCGGGATCTCCCGGACCCAGGCCCACGCCGTACAGCTTGCCGGTCATTCGCTCTCACTCGCAATCGCGTTGACGGCCGCCGCGGCGAGGGCGCTGCCGCCACGCCTTCCGGCGACGATGAGGTGGGGCAGGCCGGTCGCGGCCAGAGCCTCCTTGGACTCGGCCGCGCCGATGAAACCGACCGGGACACCGATGATCAGGGCCGGTCGCGAGGCGCCCGCGGCGATCAGGTCCAGGAGGCGGAACAGCGCGGTGGGGGCGTTGCCGATCGCCACGACGGACCCCCCGAGGCGGTCCAGCCAGAAGTCCAGGGCGGCCGCGCTGCGGGTGTTGCCGATCTCGGTGGCGAGCGCGGGGGTCCGCGGGTCGTTCAGCGTGCAGATGATCTCGTTGGCGGCCGGCAGGCGCCCGCGGGTGATCCCGGCGGCGACCATGGTGGCGTCGCACAGCACGGGCGCGCCGGCGAGCAGTGCCGCCCGGCCCGCGGCGACCGCGCCGTCCGACCACCGGATGCTCTGCACCAGATCGACCATGCCGCAGGTGTGCACCATGCGGACCGCGACCCTGGCCACGTCCTCGGGCAGACCGGTGAGGTCCGACTCCGCCCTGATCGTGGCGAACGACCGCCGGTAGATCTCCGCACCGTCGCGGATGTAGTCCATCAGCCGTTCCCTTCACGGGCCGCCGCAACGGCGGCGGCCGTCTCTGCGAGCCCGGACAGTACCGGCCCGTCGTTCACGCGGTAGCCACCGAGGGCCGCGACCACGTCCACGGCCCGCCCCTTCGGCTTCCCGCAACGCCTCTCACACCCGGCCCAGTGCACGGCCGCGGGCTCCCGGACCGCCGACGGGTGGTCGCGGAGCACGGCCGCCGCGTCCGACTGGACGTCCGCGAGGGACTTCGCGCAGCCGGGGCGGCCGGTGCAGGCGGTCACACCGACCCACGGCGAGGCCGGGTCGGTGACGAACGGTACCCCGATGCCCGGGGCCATCCCGGGGACGACGAGCCCGCGCCAGGGCGTGACGATGAGCTGGTCGTGGACGGCCAGGTTCGCGGCCTGCGCCGAGGTGAGCCGCCCCAGCGGGGCCAGCAGGCCGAGGGCCACCCGGCCGTCCCGCTGCGGGATCTCCCCCACCGGCGGACGCGCGCACCCGGGGAAGTCCCGGGGCGTGATCCTTGGCAGGTCGCCGGCCAGGCGCTCGGTGATCGCGGCGGCGA
>JBDSTJ010000511.1:0-3894 GCA_039928335.1 Streptosporangiaceae bacterium
GCCCCCGGCACCGACGTCGCCTCCCAACTGCAGGTCATTCACGGCCTCCACCGAGACGGAGCCCTCTCCGACGGCGAGTTCGAAGAAGCCAAGGTCGGCATCCTCGGTAGGTAGCAGGGCGTTGCACCGGGCGGGCGGCAGGCCCCACCCGCCTCTCCTACCGAGCCCCAGGCAGCGGCCTGCGGGTTCTGCCTGGGCTCGCAAGGTTCTCGCTAGGGGAGCAGGGAGTGCAGGGAGTGCAGGTGCAGAGTGCCCGTCACGGCCCCCGTTTTTCCAGGTTTCGTTCTTGATCCCGGGCCGTGGCCGGGTCGAGTTTCGACTCCACCAGCGGTGCCGTCGCCGACGGATCGGACCGGTCGCCGTGGCCGGGCCACCAGGCGGCGTGGCCCAGCAGCACGGTGACGGCCGGCACCAGGAACATCGACATCACGAAGGCCGACAGCAGCACGCCGATCGCGACCGAGGTGCCCATCTCCTGCATCAGGTCGGCCGAGGCCAGCAGGAACGTCGCGAAACTGCCGGCCAGGATCAGCCCGGCCGAGGCGATGGTCGGCGCGGTCTGCTTGAAGGCGTTGACCACCCCCTCGCGCGGCGGACGACCGGCCCTGGCCTCCTCCCGCAACCGGGAGATCATCAGGATGTTGTAGTCGGTGCCGAGCGCCACCACGAACAGATAGACGATGATCGGCAGGAAGAACAGCACGCCGCTGTGGCCCTTGATGTCCTGGAAGAGCAGCACCGCGGCCCCGATCGTGCCGAGGAAGCTCAGCACGACCGCGAGCATCAGGTAGATCGGCGCGACGAGGCTGCGCAGCAGCAGCCCGAGCACGATCGCGATGAGCAGCCCCGCGATCGGGAACACGACCCTGTAGTCGCGATCCATCGAGCTCTGCAGGTCGGTCATGATGGCCGTCTGGCCGCCGACCAGCGCGGTGGTGCCGCTCGGCGCGGCGGCGTGCGCGGCGTCCCGGATCGGCCCGATGCTGTCCATCGCCTTGTTGGACATCGGGTCCTGGGCCAGCTGGACCTCGACCAGCGCGGTCCTCCTGTCGGCGCTGATCAGGGGCTTACCGACCTGTGCGACGCCCGCGGTGGCCTTGACCCGGTCGGCGACCGCGGCGACCTCCGCCCCGGTCACCGGCCGGTCGCCCGTCACGTACAGCTGGGTGACCTGCTGCGCGCCGGGCGGGAAGCCCTTGCTCATCGACGCCAGGCCCCGGGCTGACTCAGTGCCCTTGGGTGCGGAGGCCAGGTCGAAGTTGGGCGTGAAGCCCAGGGCCAGTACGGACAGGCCGACCAGGAGGAGTCCCGAGACGAGCGCGACGAGGCCGGGCCGCCGCCCGATCAGCGTGCCGAGCTTCTCCGACAGCCTGTGCTCCGGCTCCTGCCTCCAGCTTCTGGACGGCCAGAAGACCCTGGGGCCGAGCAGCGAGACGATCGCCGGGATCAGGGTCAGCGCCGCGACCAGGGTCGTGGCGACCGCGATGCCCATCGCGGGGCCCATCGACTTGAGCATCCCGAGCGAGGCCAGGATCAGCGCGCAGAACGCGATGATCACTGCGAGGGCGGCGCTGGCGATGACCTCGCCGACCTTGTGCACGGATGAGACCATCGCGGTCTTCTGGTCCTCGCCCAGGCGCAACCGTTCGCGGTATCGGAACAGCAGGAACAGGATGTAGTCGGTGCCGATGCCGAACAGCACGATGGGCATCAGTGACTGCGTCAGGTTGTCGGCCTTGAGACCGAAGATCTTGTTGATCGTGCCGATCAGTGACAGCGCGACCATCATCACCAGCACGACCGTGAACAGCGGCAGCAGCGCCGCCACGATGCTCCGGAACGTGAAGATGAGCAGCACGAAGATGACGATCACGGTCGCCAGCAGGGTGATCTGGTCGCTCTTCTCGAACGACTCCTGCGAGTCGGTGTTGATCGCGGCGCTGCCGGTCACCTCGAGGTTGAGGCCGGTCGGGTCGGTTCTGGCCAGGTCCGTGCGGAGCGCCTTGACCGCGTCGGCCACCTCGGGGTCGCCGAAGTCGCCGGTGAACTGGACCGACAGAATCTGGACGAGCTTGTTGGGCGACACCGGGCCGGGTGCGACCGAGGCCACGCCCGCGATCCGGTCGCCGTCCAGGGTGGCCCCCAGCGCCTTGACCTTCCGCTGGTCCGCGGCGGTGAGCGGTGTGCCGGCCCTGGTCGTGGCGACGATGAATGCCGTCTCGCCCTTGGCCTGCGGAAACGCCTGGGCCTGCACATCGACCGCCCGGACGGAGTCGTAGTGGCCCGGAAGGAAGTCCGTCTGCTCGTTGCTCACCTTGAACTTCGGGGCGAACCCCACCAGCACCACGGCGGCGACGACCCAGGCCAGGATGACCCACCAGCGTCGGCGGACCACGAAGCGTGCCATCGTCTCGAACATCTCGGACTCCCCCAAGTCTCACGATGATCTCGATGCTAACAATGTGTGACCGGGGGCACGCGTAGGGCCCCACCGCTGAGTGCGGCAGGGCCCTTCGCGTCTAGGGGTTGGGTCAGCCGGAGATCGCGGCCAGCAGCTTGGCGCGCTGCTGCTCACCGAGACCGCCGACGCGGCGGTTCTCGTCGATCCCCAGCTGCTCGATGAGCGCGGAGACCTTCGCGGGGCCATAACCCGGGAGGGCCTTCAGCACCTGGACCACCTTGGTCTTCTTGGCCACGGTGTCCTCGCGGGCGAGGACGTCGCCCAGGCTGAGCGTGCCGGCCTTGACGGCCGCCAGCAGCTCGCTGCGGGCCTTGCGGGCCTCCTGAGCCTTGGCGAGAGCGTCAGCCCGCTGCTCGGGGGTCAGCGTCGGCAGAGCCATCGGATTTCTCCTCTTGTCGGACGTTCCGCACACGCCGACGGCGTGTGCTTCCGACCATCATGGCGAATCCCTACGACAGATGCCGAACTGACCAGGGGATTAAACTGATTTCACGGTGCTCTGTGACCGATCGTGATCGTGCTCGGCGTGGTTTTCGAGATGCGCGGCCACGGCCAGCGCACGCAGCGACGTGGTGCGGAGCACCGAGTCCTCGGGCCTGGGGCGCGGGATGCTGGTGTTCATGTCTCCTCCTCAAGAGAACGGGGGAGTCTTGCGGTACGGAAGTCAAAAACGCACTGATCGGGCCCGCTATTCCCGCAGTGACCCTGGCTTCACCGCCCGGGAGCCGTTCCTGCCGCCGGGACGCCGGTCCGCCAAAGAAAACAGCCCGCGGGCCTGGTGGCCTGCGGGCTGGTCTACTGCGCTCCCGGCAAGATTCGAACTTGCGCTTTCGCCTCCGGAGGGCGACGCTCTATCCCCTGAGCTACGGGAGCCAACGGAAAGCAAGGTTACCAGGCATCGGAAGGTGGCGCGCACGGGTTTGTTTCCGCTGCGGCCGGGCCGCCGAGCCAATAGCCTCGCGGACGTGGCAGACACTCTGGGGCGCGTGCTCGTGGTCGATGACGACGAGGTGATTCGGCAGCTCATCGCGGTCAATCTCCAGCTCGAGGGATTCGAGGTGGAGACGGCGGTGGACGGCCAGGACTGCCTGGACCGGGTCGGAGCGGTCGGCCCGGTCGTGATCACTCTTGACGTGATGATGCCGAGGCTGGACGGCTGGATGACCGCGGTGCGGCTGCGGCAGGATCCGGAGACCGCGCACATCCGGGTAGTGATGATCACTGCTCGGGCGCAGGAGCGGGACCTGGCGCGGGGCGAGGAGATCGGGGTGGACGCCTACGTCACCAAGCCGTTCGACCCCGCCGAGCTCATCCGCACGGTCCGGAACCTGGCCGCCCGGCCCGGATGAGGAGGTGAACTGTCCGTATGCTGGTCAGCTAGGGTCTGCAGGGTGACTCCTGGCGAGATGGGCGGTGCGGTCGTGGCCGCGGTG
>JBDSTJ010000512.1:0-5289 GCA_039928335.1 Streptosporangiaceae bacterium
CCGGCCGCCGCCCGTTCGACCTCAGGCACGCCACGCCGCTCACCTGGGAGGCCCTCGGAAAGCCCGAACTGGCCACCCCCGAGACGCTGGTCTGGCTCAAGGTCAACGACGAACTCCCGGACGACCCGCTCCTGCACGTCTGCATCATGACCTACGCCTCCGACATGACCCTGCTCGACACCGTCCTGCTCAACCACGGCCTGGCCTGGGGTGACCAGCGCACCGTCGGCGCGAGCCTGGACCATGCCATGTGGTTCCACCGCCCCTTCCGCGTCGACGACTGGCTGCTGTACGCCCAGGAGACCCCCAACGCCGGCGGCGCTCGCGGGCTGGCCCGCGGTCAGGTCTTCACCCAGTCCGGCGACCTCGTCGTCTCGGTCGTCCAGGAGGGCCTGGTCCGCGTCACCGAGGTCTGACCTCGACTGCGGTGAGGGTGACTCTGACTCCGTTGGACAACAGCGAGTCGTGCGGTTCGAGGTCGGTGGGAACGACGTTCCCGGGCACGTCGTAGACGATCATGACCTTGACGGAGTTGCCGGGGTTGATCTCTCGAACAGCGACTTGGAGCCCTTGAGATAGAGGGCCGCCTCGGTGTCGGCGGAGTACTTCTTGCCGCGGCGTACTTGTCGCCGATGCGCCTGGGCCCGGTCTTGAACGCAGCTTGAGCAGGTTCACGGGCCGCCTTTGGCTGGGGGATATCGCCTATTTGACGGCCTCGGTGATGGGAGGGTCGCGGGTGGGAAGAGCGTGGGAACGGTGTCGGTGGTGTGAGAGATTCGACGCGGTGGAGCTGGGGTTGGTTCCGTGGAAGGTCTGGGGTCCGGCACAGAACCGCAGGTCAAAAATAACTGGACGACTTTCGGGAACTTCTCGTAAGCTCATCGCAACACAAGAACAGGCCCGCGCCCGGCGCGTGGGGCCGCAACTGAGAAGGAGGTGGCGAGTCGTGAGAAGCACAACGAAAACCCTGACGTGGCAAGCCACCTCCGGTATCGGTTCGCAGGCCTCGGCCTATCTCGGTGTCTCCGAACTCCGCGGCAGGACCGGTGGCGGCAGGACCGGTGGCGGCAATGCCGTCGGCGGTGCCGTGATCCGCCTGCGTGATCGGGGTGGGCTGCTGCTCGCACCGAACCACGTCCAGGACCAGGGGACCAGTGGGTCTTTCCTGACGATCATGGAATCCATGGTCGTTGCCGAGAAGCCCGCCGCCCCGAACTTCCAGAACCAGGCCATGAAGCGCCACGCCGGCGTGATGGACCCGTTCCCCTGGAGGCCACCGGTTTAACCCACCGGGAATGAGCCCCCAGGCCGCGGATCCAGCACATCGGATCCGCGGCCTTCTTGTTTTTCCCAGAAGAACAGCTGGCCGGAAAACCCGAAACAAACCCGTTGAGATCCAACGAGAGGACCGAGGGTGAACCTCATCCAGGGTGTCGAGCCGATGACCAAGGCGATCGACCTCGACGACCTTCCCTGCCGTACCGACCCTGAGCTGTTCTTCGCCGAGTCCCCGGCCGATGTCGAACTGGCCAAGTCGCTCTGTGTGGACTGCCCCGTCCGCAAGAACTGCCTGGCCGGCGCGATCGAGCGGGCCGAGCCGTGGGGCGTCTGGGGCGGCGAGCTGTTCATCCGCGGCGAGATCGTGGCGCGCAAGCGGCCCCGTGGCCGGCCGCGCAAGAACGCCGACCAGCCCGTCGAGGCCGAGAAGACCGTGGCCGCGTGATGGTCACCGCAGCAACGAAGAAGCCGGTCGTGTGATGGCCCAGCTGATGACTGGGCCATCACCGGCCGTCCCCGAACTACCCGACCCCCCCGTGAACGAACTTCCGAAGGAAAAGAAGATGAGCTTGCTCAGCGTAGAAATATCCCGTGAGCGAATATCGGCGCTGGAGGCCGAGGTCCAGTCGCTCGTGTGGGCGGCGGAAGTCCGCAGGGCCCGGCGCGAGACCCTCCGCAGGGTCGTTTCCAGCACGGGTCACGCCACCCGTCAGGAAGGGCGCATCCTGCTCGGGCGCCTGTTCCGGAAGGGCTAAACTGGGCCAAGCTCATCCGGTTGAGGTGCCGCCGTCGGCTTCCTTAGGATGGTTTTCGACGCGCTGAGGCCCACAGGGCCAAGCGCCTCCCGGATGAGCCCACAGAAGAAGGCGGACCCCACTCACCATGGGGTCCGCCTTCTTGTTCTGCTATTCGGCGATCTCGCCCAGTTCTTCGTCGTCGGCGAAGCCGGGCACCCACTTCAGGGCTTCTGCCCGGAAGTTGCCCTCGCACTCGAGCTGGCAGAGCACGCCGGTGCCCAGGGCGATGGTGCGGTGCACGAGCACGTACTCGTTGGGCAGGTCGAGGTAGCGCACGACGTTGTTGGGCCGCAGGTCGGTGACCCGGACCGCCTGGTCGCGCAGCCACTCGCGGCTGAACTTGAAGTTGTCCGCGATCAGCGGGACCGCGAGCGGCTCGATGAACGCGGCCAGGTCCTCGGGGTCGATCACGACACCGTCGCGGACCATGCCCTCCGCCTTGCAGGCGGCCAAGATCATGTCAGGGTCACCGAGGGTGCCGATGCGCATCAGCGCGCCGATCTCCCGGTGGAAGCCGCCCTCGATCCGGTCGACCGCGCCGAAGTCGATGACGCCCATCCGGCCGTCGTCGAACAGCCGGAAGTTGCCCGGGTGCGGGTCGGCGTGCAGGTGGCCGCTGCGGGCCGGGGCGGAGAACAGGAACCGGGTGAACAGGATCCCGGCCCGGTCGCGCTGCTCCTTGGTGCCGCTGGAGATGATCTTGGAGAGCGGGGTGCCGTAGATCCATTCGGTGACGAGCACGTTGCCGGACTGGGCGATCACTGCGGGGACCACGAAGTCGGGGTCGCCGTCGAAGGCCTTGGCGAACGCGGTCTGCGAGGCCGCCTCGACGGTGTAGTCGAGCTCCTCCCTGACCCGGGTCTTGAGCTCCTCCAGAATGTTCTTGATGTCGGCACCGGGGAACAGGACCCCGAACATCTTGCCGACCCGCGCCATCTGGTTGAAGTCCCCGATGATCGCTTTGCCCGCGCCCGGGTACTGGACCTTGACCGCGACCTCGCGCCCGTCGCTCCAGATCGCCTTGTGCACCTGCCCGATCGAGGCGGCGGCGGCCGGCTTGTCGTCGAACTCCTGGAACAGCGCCCGCCAGTTCTCGCCGAGGCCCTCGACCAGTACCTTGTGCACGGTGGAGGCCGGCATCGGCGGGGCCGAGTCCTGGAGTTTGGTCAGCGTCGCCCGGTAGGGACCGGCGATCTCCGGCGGCAGCGCCGCCTCAAAGATCGACAGCACCTGCCCGAGCTTCATCGCACCACCCTTGAGCTCGCCGAGGACCTTGAACAGCTGCTCGGCCGTCCGGGCCTGGATCTCGAGTGCGACGGCCTCGGCTGACTTGCCGATGGTGCGCTTGCCCAGGCCGAGGGCCGTGCGTCCGGCAAAACCCAAGGGGAGGGCGGCCAGCTTGGCGGTTCGCGTCACCGCTCGGAGGGGAAGATCGCTCACCCCTCCATTCTCCTGGATAGGAGGTCATTCGCGCCACAACCACCCGCAATCAATGTAAGTGACTGTTTACGGGTACCGCGTGTCACCTGGGGAAATGCGGTCAGCGTGGCCTATCTCACGCTCTGCGAGCGGCCCGTAGGCTGTGGAAAACCCTGGGGATAGATCCATTTTGTCGGACTTGACCTGCGGAAACGTCTCCCGCCCTCTGTGGAAAACGCAAAATTTCGGCTACGGTTCCCTAGTGTGCCCCCCAACGTCGAGGTTCGCCGCAGCGCCCGACGCCGGAGAACCGTGTCCGCCTACCGTGACGGTGACAAGACCATCGTCATGATGCCCTCCAGCCTGTCCAAGGCCGAGGAGGAGCAGTGGATCGCCACGATCCTGGACCGGCTGGACCAACGGGAACGCCGCCGCAGGCCCAGTGACACCGCCCTGCTCGTCCGCGCACAGGAGCTGTCCCGCCGCCACCTCGGCGGGGTCGAGCCGGCGAGTGTCCGGTGGGTGGACAACCAGCGCACTCGCTGGGGTTCCTGTACGCCCGAGGACCGCACCATCCGGATCTCCTCCACGCTCCGCGGCATGCCGCCGTGGGTTGTCGACTACGTCCTGGTCCACGAGCTCGCCCACCTGCTGGAGCCCGGCCACGGCCCGGAGTTCTGGGAGCTGGTGAACCGCTATCCCAGGACCGAACGCGCCCGGGGCTACCTTGAGGGCGTCACCGCCGCCGCGAACGCCACCCTCGGCGAGGCCGAGGAGTACGAAGACGAGAAAGCCGCCGGTTGAGCAGTCGTTTCGTCGTGGTCCTCGCCTCCGCGGCCCCGGCGCAGGCACCCCCGGGGACCGACGCCGGCCGGTATCGGCGGGCACTGCTGGAGGACGTCTACGAGGTCGCCGCCGGCCTGGAGCTGGTCACCGCCGCGCTGGCCGCCCCCGCCGCCGTCCTGGCCGAGGCCGAATCGATCACCTGGCCCGGCACGCCCGTCCTTGAGGCCGGCAGCCCTCTGGAGACCCTTATCGCCCTGGCGGCACTGGGGGCGACCGAGGCCGTGATCCTCGCACCCGACGCCCCCGACCTGCCCGCGCTCCTGATCGGCAAGCTGTTCCGCGCCCTCGGCTCGGCCCCCGCGAGCGTCTGCCCCGACGCCTCCGGCGAGGGCCTGGTGGCCCTCGCGGCCCGGTTCCCCCTCCCCGCCTGGCTCACCGCGGTCCTGGCCGAGGTGACGCTCGACACCCCCGACGCTCTGACCCGGCTCCGGGCCGCTGCGTCCTTCCCCGGCCAGGTCCAGAAGGCCCCCGCCTGGCACCGCCTCCGCACCCGGGCCGACGTCTCCCTGCTCGACCCGGGCCTCGAAGGCTGGGACAACACCCGGGCTCTGCTCAGCTGACCGCCCGGCCCGGCGGGTACTACCGGTCGCAGGCACTCCACCAGCACACCCGCGAGGGTCAGCCCCGCAGGACGGCTCGGGCCACCAGCCGCCGCACCACGTCGTCGGTGGGGTCGGGGAGGGCGTCGACCGGGAACCAGCGGAGGTCGTCGGACTCGGAGCTGATCGACAGCTGCGCCCCGGGGGGCGCGATGGCCAGGTACTGCACGTCCAGGTGGAAGGAGCCCTGCGGGTGACAGCGCACGGCGTGCCGGTCCAGCTGCAGGGGTGAGGGCAGCAGGGCGAGGTCGGGGATTCCGGACTCCTCGGTGGCCTCGCGCAGCGCGGCGGCGAACAGCGTGGTGTCGCCGGGCTCGCAGTGGCCGCCGAGCTGGAGCCAGCATTTGATC
>JBDSTJ010000513.1:0-9621 GCA_039928335.1 Streptosporangiaceae bacterium
GCGCCAAGTATCTGGCCGTCGAGCGCTACGCCCGTGCCTGCCAGTACTTGCAATAGGGTCCTACGAAGCACGGTCTCCTCCTCTCCTAGATCCATGGAGGGGCGGCCCTCGGCGCGGTGAAGGCCCCCGTCGAACTGGGGTGTCAGCCAGCCGCGGTCCTCAGGCATCGTGACCACAGAACCGATCAGGGTGTCCTGACCGGACCGGGCCACCAGCTGGTTCCCGTGCCTGGAATGCTGGTCGTGCCCCCTGCCGCACACGCAGGGGCCCTGATAGCCGAGATCGCCGGGTTCGACGCGATAGACCAGGCAGAGGTAGTGCAGATACTCCGGCCCTGGTCGTTTGTAGCCGCTCTCGTAGGCCGACAGCAGCGTCTCCCCGATCTTCGGGGTGGGCTTGCCGTCCATCTCGAAGAGCGCGCGCATCTGTGCCACCACGTCCGACAGCGCGACCCCGAGGGCCAGCCGGTGGGATTTGACCCGGCTCGTACCGAACAACGGTCCGCACTGATCTACGATCTCAGCAGCGATCTGTGCGGACGGACATCCTCGAGCCATCCCTTGCGCGCGGATCCTGCGCGCCCGGTCCGATTCCTTACGGGGGGGGTCTGTCATCAGTGCCGGCCTCCTCACCATGTGCCGGAAGTGTGCATTTCTCAGAATGCACGCCCCCGAGCGCTGGCGACCGGGTTTCTCGGTCATTGCAATGATTGAACCTGCGCACGCAGCGTAACTCCCGTATCGCGGCAGGCCAAGGCACTCCGCAAGATCCGGCGCGCACCGGGAGCAATATCCGGTGCCGGGTCGGTGGATTGTTCTACCCGGGTAGAAGAATCCACTACCCGGAGGGGCATTTCAGGTCCTGGCACCGCGGGAGGACCCTTGACCTGTCACTGTCGAATTGCAATTCTCGCACCACAAGGAGATGCCGATCCCGAGGAGGTGGACAGGATGGTCAGTGATCAGCGCACCGGATACCTCGAGGAGCTGGTGCACGAGCTCGACGCCCACGGCCTGGTGGCCAAGGTCATCCGGACCCACTCCGGACCGGCGTTCCTGCGGGTGGTCAACCCGGAGGCGGCCAGCCTCACCGAGAACGTCCTGTGCGCTCCGGTCCCCGACACCGCCGAGCACTACTACTGGTGGTCCTGGGGAGAGCGCATGCACCGGGTCGACGATCCGGGCGGTGCCGCCTGCAAGGTGGCGCGCGTCCTGGAGCCGAAGATCCCCTGAAGCCGGGAGGGTTCCGCGAGGCCTGGCGAACCAGGCGCGGTGGGTCAGTCCCCGCGGAGCCCGCCCGTACCACCACACGATCATGGTCAGCCCCGTAACACACCTGTTCGGAGCTGACCGCCGAGGACGGATCCGGCTCCCCTGAGGGGGGCGAGCCCGAGCTTCCGTCCACCCCCGGCCCTCCCCGGGTCGTCGGCTACATCCGGAGGAGCGACAGAGCGGCTCGTACGATCCGGCCGGTTCCGTCCCCTACGATCGGAGCAGTACCAGCCGCACGTCCACGGTGCCGCTCCACCGGATGTAGCCGACGACCCGGGGAGGGTCTCCACGTGTCATTCCCGACCCTGGCCGTGCCTTTCCAGGACTCCGGAACCCCTGAGATGTTCTGTGCTCCGCCCAAGGCGGCGAACCCGCAGCCCAGCAACGCCTGCCGCCTCGTCTGGAACATCAGCCACGACCAGGACGTCACCAGGTTCTTCCACGCCTGGCTGGACAAGCCGGTGACGACCCTGTGGTGGATCCTCGCGACCCTGGTCGTGGCCATGCTCGTCCGCAGGTACAGCCACAAGCTGATCTCCAAGATCACGCTGCGGATGGCCGAGCAGACCATGTCGCACAAGATCCGCGAGGCGACCCGTACCATCTTCGACGGCAGTCCCGCCCTGGTCAGCGAGCGCCGCAAGCAGCGCGCCGAGACCACGGGCTCGGTCCTCAAGAGCATCGCCTCGATCTTCATCATGGGGACCGCGTTCTTCACGATCCTCGGTTATCTGGGTCTCAACCTGACCCCGATCCTGGCCAGCGCCACCGTGGTCGGCGCGGCGGTCGGCTTCGGCGCCCAGAACACGGTCAAGGACTTCATGGCCGGCCTGTTCATGCTGCTGGAGGACCAGTACGGCGTCGGCGACGTCGTCGACACCGGTCTGGCCAAGGGCACCGTCGAGTCCGTCAGCCTGCGGATCACCCGGCTGCGCGACGTCAACGGCCTGGTCTGGTACGTGCGCAACGGTGAGATCACCCGGATCGGCAACGAGACCCAGAACTGGGGCCGGGCCGTCCTGGACATTCCCGTCGCCCCCGACCAGAACGTCGACACGGTGCGCGACCTGCTCAACGTCACCGCCGGCGCGCTCGCGGCCGACGAGGTCTGGGAGGCGCTGATCCTGGAGCAGCCGTCGGTCTGGGGCGTGCAGGCGATCACCAACGACGCGACCGTGGTCCGGATCACCCTCAAGACCGCTCCCGGCAAGCAGGCCGAGGTCGCCCGCGAGCTCAGGGAACGGGTCAAGAAGGCTTTCGACGAGGCCGGTGTGATCCTCGCGCCGCTGACCTAGACTTGGGCGTATATGACGCAGCAGCAGACCAGCTTCTATGAGGCCATCGGCGGGGAGGACGTCTTCCGTCGTCTCGTGCACCGCTTCTACCAGGGCGTGGCCGAGGACCCACTCCTGCGCCCGCTCTACCCCGAGGAGGACCTCGGACCCGCGGAGGACCGGCTCAGGCTGTTCCTCATCCAGTACTGGGGCGGCCCCGGCACCTACAGCGAGCAACGCGGTCACCCCCGGCTCCGCATGCGGCACGCTCCCTTCAAGGTCGGCCCGGCCGAGCGGGACGCCTGGCTGCGGCACATGCGCGAGGCCGTCGACTCCGTGGAGCTCCCGCCGCAGCTCCAGGAGGTGCTCTGGGACTACCTCACCCGCGCCGCCCACAGCCTGGTCAACAGCGACACGTGAGTTGGGGCGTCCAGTGGGGTAGTGCGGCTCTATGACGACTCACACCCCCTGGTGGCGCGATGCAGTGATCTACGAGGTCTATCCGAGGAGTTTCGCCGACTCCGACGGAGACGGGGAGGGCGACCTGGAGGGCCTCCGGTCGCACCTCCCCTACCTGCGGGACCTCGGCGTGGATGCGCTCTGGCTGAGCCCGTTCTACCGGTCCCCGCTCGCCGACGGCGGTTACGACGTGGCCGACTACCGGGATGTGGACCCCCGTTTCGGGACCCTCGCTGACTTCGACCGGCTGATCGCCGAGGTGCACGGGCACGGGATGCGGCTGGTCGTCGACATCGTGCCCAACCACACCTCCTCCGCGCACCCGTGGTTCCAGGAGGCGCTCACCGGGGTGGGCCGCGACCGGTACATCTTCCGGAACGACACGGGCATCCCCAACGACTGGCAGTCCAACTTCGGCGGGCCGGCCTGGACCCGGCTGCCCGACGGCGAGTGGTACCTGCACCTCTACACCCCCGCCCAGCCCGACCTCAACTGGCGCAACCCCGAGATCCGCAAGGAGTTCGAGGACATCGTGCGGTTCTGGCTCGACCGTGGCGTCGACGGCTTCCGGATCGACGTCGCCGCCGGGCTGTTCAAGGACGAGCACCTCTCCGACATCGGCGACCTCACCCCGCACGCCGCGGGCAGCCCGATGTATGACCGGCCCGAGGTGCACGACGTCTACCGGGACTGGCGGCTGATCCTCGACTCCTACCCCGGTGACCGGATGGCCGTCGGCGAGGTGTGGACCGAGGCTCCCGACGACCTCGCCCGCTACGTCCGGCCCGACGAACTGCACCAGGTCTTCCGGTTCGACCTGCAGAAGGCCCCCTGGTCGGCCGCGGAGTTCCGCCGGGTGGTGGAGGAGTCGCTGGGTTCGGCGACCGCCGCCGCCCCCACCTGGGTACTGTCGTCGCACGACTCCGTCCGCCACGTCACCCGGTACAGCTCGCTCGACCGGGCCCGCGCCGCCCTGCTGTTCATGCTGGCGCTGCCCGGCTCGGCCTACCTGTACCAGGGCGAGGAGCTCGGGCTGGCCGAGGTCACCGACCTGCCCGACGAGGTCAGGCAGGACCCGATCTGGTTCCAGACCCACGGGGCTCAGCCCGGCCGGGACGGCTGCCGGGTGCCGCTCCCCTGGTCCGGCACCGAACCGCCGTTCGGGTTCTCCACCGGCGAGCCCTGGCTGCCCCAGCCGCGCTCGTGGGCCGCCCAGACGGCTGCGGCCCAGCTCGGCGACCCCACCTCGACCCTGAAGTTCTACCGGCAGGCCCTGGCCCTCCGGCGCACGCTCAGAGGCACCCTGCCCGAGCAACCGGAGTGGCTCGACGGTTTTCCGCCCGAGGTCCTGGCCTTCCGGCGCGGCTCCCTGACGTGCGTGACCAACTTCGGCGACGTCCCCGTCTCGGTCTTCACCAGCTCCAGTACAGGCACCGTCGCGCTCGCCAGCGGCCCCCTCGACGGCGACCGCCTCCCCGGCGGCGCGGCCGTCTGGCTCACCGGTGAGTGTCTCCTGAGTCCTCGAGCCGTTCGGCGGTGCGTTCCCTGACCTGGGACGCGCCCTAGTCTTGGGGTGCGAGGAAGCGCGTGATGTAGACGCGCTCCTCGGGCGTCCACCGCCGGAGCCGGGCCGCCTCAACGTCGAAGGCCACGATCGACGAGGTCGCGGTCGCATAGACGTGCTCATGGTCTCGTACCTCGTAGGCGAGCTTGAACGAGGCGGCCCTGGCCTCGGTGACCCAGGTCTCCACCCGGATCGGATAGATCACCCCGGTCAGGGGCCGCCGGTAGTCGATCTCGTGCCGGGAGATGACCATGCCCCGGACCGGCTCGATACCCTCGATGATCGGGTCCGCGTGGAACATCGACAGCCGCGCGTCCTCCAGGTAACCGAGGAACTTCACGTTGTTCACATGCAGCTGGGAGTCGATGTCCCCGAACCGCACATGAAACTCATACACATGCTTGTACGGCTCAGTAGTCCTGCCCTCAAGGGGTGTGGTCAGGGTCGCAGCGTCGTCCATGGCCTCGCCTAGGGAGTCTCTGAGGGAACAAATGGGGCGCTCCGATGATACCCGGGACCTCTTCCATCCCAGGGACATGCCCACCCCGCGACAGGCCAAAGGCCCCGGCATCAGCGAGGATGACGGGGCCTGAGGGTCGTGCGGACCGCAGATCAGTCGCGGGTCAGCTTGCGGTAGGTGACGCGGTGCGGGCGGGCCGCGTCGATGCCGAGGCGCTGGACCTTGTTCTTCTCGTAGTCGGCGAAGTTGCCCTCGAACCAGAACCAGTTCGACTCGCCCTCCCACGCCAGGATGTGGGTGGCGATGCGGTCCAGGAACCAGCGGTCGTGCGAGGTGATCACGGCGCAGCCGGGGAACTCCAGGAGGGCGTTCTCCAGCGACGACAGGGTCTCCACGTCCAGGTCGTTCGTCGGTTCGTCGAGCATCAGGACGTTGCCGCCCTGCTTGAGGGTGAGCGCGAGGTTGAGGCGGTTGCGCTCGCCGCCGGACAGGACGCCGGCCTTCTTCTGCTGGTCGGGACCCTTGAAGCCGAACGCCGCGACGTAGGCACGGGAGGGCATCTCGACCTGGCCGACCTTGATGTGGTCGAGCCCGTCGGAGACCACCTCCCACACGTTCTTCTGCGGGTCGATGCCGCCGCGGCCCTGGTCGACGTAGGACAGTTTGACCGTGTCGCCCAGCCGGAGCACGCCGGAGTCCGGCTTCTCCTCGCCGTTGATCATCCGGAACAGGGTCGTCTTGCCGACGCCGTTCGGGCCGATCACACCGACGATGCCGTTGGGCGGCAGGTTGAAGGAGATGTCCTCCCACAGGACCCGGTCGTCGTAGCCCTTGGTCATCTTGTCCGCGACGATCACGGTGCTGCCCAGGCGCGGGCCCGGCGGGATCTGGATCTCCTCGAAGTCGATCTTGCGCATCTTCGAGGCCTCGGACGCCATCTCCTCGTACCGGTCGAGGCGGGCCTTGCTCTTGGTCTGCCTGGCCTTGGCGTTGGAGCGGACCCACTCGAGCTCGTCCTCGAGACGCTTCTTGCGCTTGACGTCCTTGTTGCCCTCGATCTTGAGCCGGGTGGCCTTCTTCTCGAGGTAGGTGGAGTAGTTGCCCTCGTAGGGGTAGCAGTGGCCCCGGTCGAGCTCGAGGATCCAGGTTGCCACGTTGTCCAGGAAGTACCGGTCGTGGGTGACCGCGAGCACGGTGCCCTCGTACTTCTCCAGGTAGGACTCGAGCCAGGCCACGCTCTCGGCGTCCAGGTGGTTGGTGGGCTCGTCGAGCAGGAGCAGGTCGGGCGCTTGGAGCAGCAGCTTGCACAGGGCCACGCGGCGGCGCTCACCACCGGACAGGTCGGTGACCGGGGAGTCCGGCGGCGGGCAGCGCAACGCATCCATCGCCTGTTCGAGCTGGCTGTCGAGGTCCCAGGCGTTGCGGTGGTCCAGCTTCTCCTGCAGCGTCCCCATCTCGTCGAGGAGCGCGTCGGAGTAGTCGGTCGCCATCAGTTCGGCGATCTCGTTGAAGCGGTCGAGCAGGCCCTTGGTCTCGGCCACACCCTCCTCGACGTTGCCGAGGACCGTCTTCTCTTCGTTCAGGGGGGGTTCCTGCAACAACATGCCGACGGTGAAACCGGGCATGAGACGAGCGTCACCATTGGAAGGCTGCTCGATCCCGGCCATCATCTTCATCAGCGTCGACTTGCCGGTGCCGTTGGGACCGACGACGCCGATCTTGACTCCCGGCAGGAAGCTCAGCGTGACGTCGTCCAGGATCACCTTGTCGCCGTGCGCCTTGCGCACGCGCTGCATCGTATAGATGTACTCGGCCATTGTTCTAGCTTATGGGAGTCCGGGGGTCACCGGCTCCATGATCGGCCGCACGGGTCACTCGGGCTTGCGCACCGCGGGCAGGCAGACCCGGTCCCGGCCGGACTCCTTGGCCCGGTAGAGGGCGAGGTCGGCGGAGGCCAGCAGTTCGATCAGGTCCTTCCCGTGCGTCCGGTAGAGCGAGACCCCCACCGAGATCGTCACGGTGACGGTCCCCTCCTCGGCCGGGACCGCCAGCCGGCGGACCCGGCTCCTGAGCCGCTCGGCCACCCGGCAGGCCTCGACGGTATCGGCACCCGGCAGCAGCACGACGAACTCCTCGCCGCCAAACCTGCCGATCAGGTCGTAGTCGCGGAGCTGCTGGCGCAGGGTCCCGGCCACGCCGATCAGGACCTGGTCGCCGATCAGGTGGCCGTAGGTGTCGTTGACCTTCTTGAAGTGGTCGAGGTCGATCAGCAGGACCGCGAGTGGCTCGTGGGTGCGCTGGGCCCGGGACAGTTCGGTCTCGGCCTCCCGCTGCCAGGCCCCGGCGTTGAGCAGGCCGGTCTTGGCATCGGTCCTGGCGGCGGCCTGGAGTTGCTGGTGCATCAGGCTCCGCTGGAGCAGGACGACCGGCGGCAGCGCCAGCAGCAGCAGTCCTGGCGAGATCACGCAGGTGATCGCGACGAGGACCCCGACGCAGAGCTCCACCACGTCCAGGAGCAGGCTCTCCCGGGTCCACAGGACGTCCCGCCAGCGGCCGTCCGGCGCCGCGGCATGGGCCGCGACGGCCACGATTGCGGTGTTGAGCACGGTGAACAGCGCGGCGCAGCCGATCGCGACCAGGACCGCGGACTGGTCCCCCACGATCCAGTGCGGTGTCCCGTCGAGCGGGTCGGGCACGGTCCGGTGGAAGATCTCCGAGGCGGCGGCCCCGGCCAGGCCCAGCGCGGAGGAGACGAACACCCTGCGGTGCGGCAGTGCCCGCCGGACGCGGTACTGGAGCAGCAACTGCAGCGGGACCGGGATCAGCAGCGCGTAGACCGGCGGCAGCAGCAGCGCCACCGGCAGCCACCACGCCGACAGCAGGTCCCGGGCCACGCCGGCCGGGATCCCGAGCCGCCGGGTGGCCTCGATGCAGACCGCCCCGCACGCCGTCAGCGCGCCGAAGGTGCCCGCCTCCTGGACCGAGAACGGCGTGACCGCGATCTGCTGGACGGTCAGGGCCAGATAGGCCACCACCACGATCAGGAGATAGCCGACCATCGGGAGCGGCTGGCCGAGCAGAGCCCAGGACCTGTGCCCGTGCCCGGGTTCCCCGCTCCTCGTCGCGCTGGCCGCCGCTGCCGGCTCGCCAGCCGCTGACTGGTGCACTGCCGTCACGCTTCCCCCACCCCGGCACAGCCTGTCAGCTATCACTATGGGTAACACGATAGTTGCACGGCGTGCGACGCGGGGTGGAAAGCGGTACGTTCTTCAAGCACATCGAAGCACGGCTCTGTGCTCTCACCTCATCGGGATCGTGGCTTCCGCGGTCCCCGGCCAAGTCCGGAAGGACAACACGCATGCGCGGTGTTTCCTGGATCTCGTAGTATCTCCCGGTCAGTACCTCCCCGTCAGTACTCCACAGTTCGCACCCGGCGGTTCCGCAGGAGGCGCCGCCAACGGCCCGGCGACGCCTCGCCCGCTTCACCTGGCCCCGCCTAGGCCGCCCTGCTCTGGTCGAACTCGTCGCTCTCCGCGGGTTCGCTCTCGATCAGCTCCTCGACCCCCGCGAACTCCCCGGCCGACTGCTGTTCCTCCTCGTCCCTGGGCAGCAGCGGCGCGCTGAGCCCCGCGACCAGCTCGGCGATGCCGGCGACCTCCTCCCGGTCCTCGACCGTGGCCTGGCCCTTGCTGACCCGCTGGAACAGCACCTTGCCCCGGTTGAGGTCCGGGCCGAGTGCGACGGCCTCCAGCTCGACGGTGAATCGGCGTTCACCCTGGTGGACGTACTCCCGGACGCGGAGCTTGCCCTGGACGATGATCGGGGTCCCGACCGTGAAGTCCGAGGCGTTGACGTTCTCGGCGAGCGAGCGCCAGCAGCTGACGGCGACGAACGAGGCCTGCGCGTCCTCCCAGGAGCCGGTCTCGCTGTTGAAACGGCGTGGGGTGACACCGGCTCGTAATGACAGGAAGGCAAATCCGTTCTTGGTCACCGTGTAGTAGGGCTTGGCCGCGACCCAGCCGACCAGGGTGGTGAATGCTTCGTCCACGAGCTCCTCCTGGGAGTCCGGGGGTTCCCGGTGAACCCCGCTGACCCCACCGTGCCGGATCGGCGAGATCGTTGGGAGACCGAACGGGATTCTGGGGATAACCCGCGAGCGCTCTCGACCGTCTCGCGGAACTCCGCGTACGCCGCGAGCTCCTGCGCGACCGGTTCCAGCACCTTGCCGGCGGCCACCGCCGCGATGCTCTCGCGCATCCGCAACTCGATCCGCTCCCCGTGCCGGGCCGCCGAAAGGGCCACCACGTTCCGGCAGGCCGCCGAGGTCAGCGCTCCCATTCCGAACATGCAGGCCACCAGGACCAGAACGTACGGCAGGAGCGTGGCGTCGCCGACCAGGGCGCTGGGCGAGTCCGCGACCTCGAACAGGCCGAAGGAGACCAGCAGCGCGACCCAGACCGTACCCGCGACAGCCCCCACGATCAGCAGGGACTGCCAGACCTTCACGCACCACCACCAGCGCGGCACCTGGTTGAAGGTGGGCAGGGTGTCCTTGAGCGAGACCCCGAGCGCGTCGGGAAGATCAGCGGCATG
>JBDSTJ010000514.1:0-6068 GCA_039928335.1 Streptosporangiaceae bacterium
CCTGGCCACTCGGGTCGGGAACCTACAGCAGCCTTTACCGACGACAAGGCGGCCTCCGCGCGGAGGCCGCCTTGTCGTCGGTAAAGGCTGCTGTAGGTTCCCGACCCGAGTGGCCAGGTCTTAGGCCACCGAAGGTGGACCGGACAGAACCCCCGCGCTAAGGTCGCGTCATGCCAGTGGGTCTCCAGGCCTTCCTGTCCGTCGCCGTCCTCATGGGCGGCATCTGGACGTGGGGCTACTTCGTGCAACGACGCGAGCATCGACTGCCGCCCGGCGAACTCGCAGCCCTCCTCATCCAGCGCCGCCGACACGCCTGGTGGCGCATACCCCTGACGGTCTCCGCCCCGGCAGTTCCTCTCTGCCTTCTCTCAGCAGCCACCCCCAGGCACGAGAAAGCCTCGGCCTCCGCCTCCTACCTGCTGTGCGCTGTGGTCGGATTGGTGATCGGCACTCTGATCGTCGGGATCGTCTATCCGCCCGGCGGCCGCGACTGACGCTGCGATCACCACGCAGGTCCAGCGGCTCACCGAGACCTGAGAGCTGTCCCGCCTGCGCGGCCCCCGGGCCACCGGAGGGCCGCACAAGCCAGGAACGGCCATCAGGAACGAGGACTACGTCAGTCGCCGAGCTTGCCGCCGATCGCGTGGACGCCGCCGTCCACGTGGATGATCTCGCCGGTGGTCGCCGGGAACCAGTCCGACAGCAGCGCGACGGTCGCCTTCGCGGTCGGCACGACATCAGTGACGTCCCAGCCGAGCGGCGCGTTCTGCGACCAGTCGTCGGTGATGCCGTCGAAGCCGGGAATGCTCTTGGCGGCCATCGTCCTGATCGGGCCGGCCGCGATCAGGTTCACCCGGATGCCCTCCCGGCCCAGGTAGCGGGCCAGGTAGCGGGAGCACGACTCGAGCCCGGCCTTGGCCACGCCCATCCAGTCGTACACCGGCCACGCCGAGGCCGCGTCGAAGGTCAGGCCGACGACCGAGCCGCCGCCCTTCATCATCGGCTGGCAGGCGACGGTGAGCGCCTTCAGCGAGAAGGTGGAGATGTGCACCGCGACGGCGACGTCCTCCCACTTGGTGTGCAGGAAGTTGCCGCCCAGGGCGTCCTGCGGGGCGAAGCCGATCGAGTGGACCACGCCGTCGATCCGGTCCCAGCCCAGGGCGGTGAGCTTGTCGCCGAGGCCGTCCAGGTGCTCGGTGTTGGTCACGTCCAGTTCGAGGACGGGTGCGGGAGCGGGCAGCCGCTTGGCGAACCGCTCGGTCAGGGTCGGCCGGGGGAACGCCGTGAGGACGATGTTCGCGCCCTCCTCCTGGGCGATCCGCGCCACGTGGAACGCGATCGAAGCGTCCGTCAGGACGCCCGTGACCAGGATGTTCTTACCTTCGAGAATGCCCATTTAGTGTCCCATTTTCCTGCAGGTCGCCGTCGGCCAGGTCGACCCGACGGATTTCCGGTACGCCCGCACGCTCAGTGGCCCATGCCGAGGCCGCCGTCGACCGGGATGACCGCGCCGGTGATGTAGGCCGCGTCATCGCTGGCCAGGAAGCGGACCACCTTGGCGATCTCCTCCGGCTCCGCGATCCGCCGGAGCGGGATGTTCTCCTTGATCTTGGTCTGCAGCTTCTCTTCGAGCTCGGCGGTCATGTCGGTCGCGACGAAGCCGGGGGCGACCACGTTCGTGGTGATGTTGCGCGAACCGAGCTCACGGGCGAGCGACCGGGCCAGGCCGATCATGCCGGACTTGGAAGCCGCATAGTTGGCCTGGCCGCCCGAGCCCGACAGGCCGACGACCGAGGAGACCAGGATGATCCGGCCGGTGCGCATCTTCATCATGCCCTTGACCGCGCGCTTGGCGACCCGGAAGGCACCGGTGAGGTTGGTGTCGACGACCGAGGTGAAGGTCTCCTCGCTCATCAGCGCCAGCAGGGTGTCCTTGGTGACGCCGGCGTTGGCCACGAGCACCTGGACCGGGCCCTGCTCGGCTTCGATCTTGGCGAACGCCGTGTCGACGTCCGCCCAGCTCGTCACGTCGCACCTGACGGCGAGCAGGCCCTCCGGGGGCTCACCCGAACGGTAGGTGACCGCGACGCTGTCGCCTGCCGCCTGCAGTTCACGGGCGATGGCGAGGCCGATGCCCCGGTTTCCGCCGGTGACCAGGACTGAGCGCGTCATGCGCTGAACCTCCGAAGCTGAGTTGTGCACATCACATTGCGGCATGAGGTTACCGGTCCGCAGACCCGTCGCAAGATGCCGGTACGCACAAGATCCGGTGCATGTTCTTTGTGCCGAGGGCTACCGGCGGGCCTGCGGGGATAGGTTCTATCTCGTGCATGAGATCGATCCGGCCTTCGCCGCTCTTCCGCTGCGCGCGCTCGCTGAAGCCGCGCTGACCCGAGCTCAGGAGCTGGGAGTCGAGCATGTCGACTTCCGGCTCGAGCGTATCCGCAGCCAGACCCTGCGCCTCAAGGACGGCGTACTGGAAACGGCAATCGACGCCGACGACATCGGCCTGGCCGTACGGGTCGTCAAGGACGGGACCTGGGGCTTCGCCTCCGGCATCGACCTGACGACGCAGGCCGCCGCCGCCGTGGCCGCCCAGGCGGTCGCCGTCGCCCAGGTCGCCAGGGCCATCAACCGGGAGCCCATCGAGCTGGCCCCCGAGCCCGCCCACGGCGACCAGACCTGGATCTCCTCCTACGAGGTCGATCCGTTCTCCGTGCCGACCGCGGAGAAGGTCGCGCTGCTGGCCTCCTGGTCGCAGCGGCTCCTGGACGCCGGCGTCGACCATGTCGACGCCACGCTGCTCCAGGTCAAGGAGAACAAGTTCTACGCTTCCTCCACCGGCACGGTCACGACCCAGCAGCGGGTGCGCGTGCACCCCTCGCTGACCTCCGTGGGGATCAGGGAGGGCGCGTTCGACACAATGCGCACCCTCGCTCCCCCGGTAGGCCGGGGATATGAGTTCCTCACCGGTACCGGCTGGGACTTCGACGCCGAGCTGGCCGCGATCCCGTCGCTGCTCGCCGAGAAGCTGGCCGCCCCGTCGGTGGAGTCCGGCTCCTACGACGTCGTCATCGACCCGTCGAACCTGTGGCTGACCATCCACGAGTCCATCGGGCACGCCACCGAACTCGACCGGGCGCTCGGCTACGAGGCGGCCTACGCGGGCACCTCCTTCGCCACCCCCGACAAGCTCGGCAACCTGCAGTACGGCTCCAAGGTCCTCAACATCACCGGGGACCGCACCGCCGAGCACGGCCTGTCGACCATCGGCTACGACGACGAGGGCGTGCAGACCCAGCAGTGGGACATCGTCACCGAGGGCCTGTTCACCGGCTACCAGACCGACCGCCGGATCGCCCACCTCACCGGTGAGCCCCGGTCCAACGGCTGCGCGTTCGCCGACTCCCCCGGCAACATGCCGCTGCAGCGGATGGCCAACGTGTCGCTCCAGCCCGCGCCGGGCGGTCCCTCCACCGAGGAGCTGATCTCCCGGGTCGACGACGGCGTCTTCATCCTCGGGGACAAGAGCTGGTCGATCGACATGCAGCGGTACAACTTCCAGTTCACCGGCCAGCGGTTCTTCAAGATCAAGAACGGCCGCCTGGACGGTCAGCTGCGGGACGTGGCCTACCAGGCGACCACCACCGACTTCTGGAACTCCCTGGAGGCCGTCGGCGGCCCGCAGACCTACGTGCTCGGCGGGGCTTTCAACTGTGGCAAGGGCCAACCGGGACAGGTCGCCCCGGTCAGCCACGGCTGCCCGTCGGCGCTGTTCCGCGGTGTCAACATCCTCAACGCCCTCAAGGAGGCTGGAAAGTGAGGCCCCAAGATGCCGTCGAGCGCGCGCTCGGCCTGTCCCTTACCTCCGACTGCATCGTCATCGCCGACGAGTCCAGCGGCGCGAACCTGCGGTGGGCCGGGAACACCCTGACCACCAACGGCGTCACCCGCTCCCGGCAGCTCACCGTGATCGCCATCCAGGACGGCGCGGTCGGTGTCGTGTCCCGGGCCGGCATCAACGAGGACCAGATCGAGGCGGTCGTCCGGGCTGCCGAGGAGATCGCGCGGTCGGGCACCCGCGCCGACGACGCCGCCGCGCTGCTGCCCGCGTCCACCTCCACCTCCACGGCCGGCTGGGATGAGGCACCCGCCGTCACCGACATCACGGTCTTCTCGGCCTTCGCGCCCGCCCTGGGCGCGGCGTTCGACGCGGCCGCCGCCGCCGACCGGCGGCTGTACGGCTTCGCCCACCACGAGCTGACCTCGTCGTTCGTCGGCAGTTCCACCGGGCTGCGGCTCCGCCACGACCAGCCCAGCGGCAAGGTCGAGATCAACGCCAAGAGCGACACCAGCTCGGCCTGGACCGGGATCAGCACCCGCGACTTCACCGACGTGGACGTCCCCGCGATGGCCACCGAGCTGACCCGGCGGCTCGACTGGGGCAAGAACCGGATCGACCTGCCCGCCGGCCGGTATGAGACGCTCCTGCCGCCGAGCGCCGTCGCGGACCTGATGGTCTACCTGTACTGGACCGCCGGGGCGCGCGACGCCCACGACGGCCGTACGGTCTTCAGCTCCCATCCGGTCGGCTCGACCCTGTCGGACCTGCCCGTGCGCCTCTACAGCGACCCTGGTGCCGCCGGGATGGAAAGCTCACCGTTCGTCATCGCGCACGCCTCCGGCGGAACCTCCTCGGTGTTCGACAACGGGCTGGCCCTGCCATCCACCGACTGGATCTCCGACGGCAAGCTGGCCGCGCTCATACAGACCCGGCACTCCGCGGAGCTGACCGGCCTGCCGCTCACCCCAGGCATCGACAACCTCCTGATGGAGGGCCCGCCCGGCGGGGCCACCCTGGAGGAGATGATCGCCGGCACCACCCGCGGCCTGCTGCTGACCTGCCTGTGGTACATCCGTGAGGTCGATCCGCAGACGCTCCTGCTCACCGGCCTCACCCGGGACGGCGTCTACCTCATCGAGGACGGCGCGGTCGTCGGCGAGGTCAACAACTTCCGGTTCAACGAGAGCCCGGTGGGCCTGCTGTCCCGGCTGACCGAGATCGGCCAGACCCAGCAGACCCTGCCCCGCGAATGGTCGGACTACTTCACCCGCACGGCCATGCCGCCGGTCCGGGTCGCCGACTTCAACATGTCGACCGTCAGCCAGGCCTCCTAGCCGTTGGCCTCATATCCGTCGGTCTCTCAGCCGTCGGTCTCGTCCTCGAGGCGGAAGCCCACTTTCAGGGTCACCTGGAAGTGGGCGATCTCGCCTTCCTCGATCCTTCCGCGTGTCCCTGTGACCTCGAACCAGTCCAGGTTTCTGAGCGTCTGTGAGGCGCGCTTGACCCCGTTGCGGATCGCCTCCTCGATCCCGACCGGCGACGTGCCGACGATTTCAGTGACCCGGTAGGTGCGTTCGGACATGTCAATCTCCCTGTGTCGGTGGCCCGTGCAGAGCCTCGGGGTCTTTACCCTGAACTTGCCGCAATGATTCGGACACGTTGCGTCACCACATGGGGGTGTATCGCCTTTCCCATGACCCTGGCATAACGTTGAAGGCGTGAGGGCTCTCCGCCGCCGCAAGGCAACCGTTTACACGATCACCGATGCTGTAAAGCCACTGTCCGAGGACGTGAGCAGCCGGCAACGGCGCTACCTGGTGGCCATGGGCGTCCGGACGGCCTGCCTGGTCCTCGCGGTGCTCCTGTGGGGCAGAATCCCCGGCTGGATGCTGGGATTCCTCCTGGTCGGAGCCATCATCCTGCCTTACCTCAGTGTCGTGTTCGCCAACGGCGGAAGGCAGCCCCAAAGACTCCCCCGAGCCCACGACCTGGTCGGCATGTCCGACCCTGAGGGGGTTGTCGTGGTCCCGAAGGAGCCGGAAGGGTCAGCACTAAAGGAGATTTCCGGCCCAGACCCAGAAATCAGGCCGTGACTTTCCCTTGACTCACCCTAGGGGGGTTCGGTGTACGATTTATACCTGGCGCTCTGGTCCCCCGCCGGGGCGCCCGTGCCGGTGTTCCGGGCCCCCGTCGGAACACCGATGTGCGCCGCCGGATGGGTTGC
>JBDSTJ010000515.1:0-2823 GCA_039928335.1 Streptosporangiaceae bacterium
CTTGCCCAGATAGGCGACCCTCGACCCGGCGGTCAGCCCGAGCGCGAGCAGAGCGCGGGCGACCTGGCTGGAGCGCCGGTGCAGCCCGGCGTAGGTCAGCGTCCTGCCGTCACCGGTGAGGGCTGGCGCCTCGCCCCGGCTCCGGGCGTGGTCGCGCACGATCGACACGACGCGGTAGTCCATTCCCGGCTCCTGATCGTGGGGTGTTCGTCACCAGAATCATGCCCGATAACCTCGGGCCCATGAACGTGCTGCTGGCTGGGATCGTCGGCTCGAGGGCCTATGGGCTGGCCGGGCCAGGGTCCGACGTGGACCGGCTCGGCCTGTTCGCCGCGCCCACCACGGCCTTCCACGGGTTGCACGGGCCCGCCGAGTCGATCGTCACGACCGAGCCCGACCTGACCCTGCACGAGGCGGGCAAGTGGTGCCGGCTGGCGCTGGCGGGCAACCCGACCGTGATGGAGCTGGTCTGGCTGCCCGCCGAGCTGTATGAGACCCGCTCGGACCTCGGCTGGGAACTGATCGGGATCCGGCGCGCGTTCCTGAGCGGCCCAGGGGTGCGGAAGTCCTACCTCGGCTATGCCACCCAGCAGTTCAAAAAAATCGCCGCGGGCTCGTTCGAGCCGCAGTCACGCCGGCGCGGCGCCAAGCACGCCCGGCACCTGGCCCGGCTGATCGCCCAGGGCACCGGCCTGTACGAGACGGGCGAACTGCGGATCCGGCTGCATGATCCACAGTGGTATCTCGACTTCGGCGAGGAGGTCGCCTCGGGGAACCTGGACCGGGCGCGGGCCCTGCTGGCACGGGCCGAGGACGACTTCTCCCGGGACTCCGCCGCCCTGCCGGACCGGCCCGACGAGGAGACCGTCGAGGAGTGGCTGCTGGCGGTCCGGGCCGCCCATCTCTGAAACTGTCACTACGCTGTGCGACGCTGCGGGTGAGGAGGCGAAGTGACAGACCAACGGATGCTGCAGAAGATCCGCGCGTTGCTGGCCAAGGCGGAGTCGACGGACTACCCCGAGGAGGCCGAGGCGCTGAGCACCCGCGCCCAGGAGCTGATGGCCCGGCACAGCATCGACCGGGCGCTGCTGGACGCCGCCGCGGGATCCCGGGAGTCCCCGGCCGGTCGGCGGGTGCCGGTCGCGAGCCCCTATGAGATGCCCAAGGCGACGCTGCTGCACGTCGTGGCCGAGGCCAACCGGTGCCGGTCGGTCTGGCACCGGGATCTCGGCGCGTCCACGGTGTTCGGTTTCCCCGCCGACCTCGAGGCGGTGGAGATGATGTACACCTCGCTCCTGGTCCAGGCGACCGGCGCGATGCTCCGGTCGGGATCACGGCACGACGAGTACGGCAGGTCGCGCACGAGGTCGTTCCGGCAGTCCTTCCTCAGCGCCTACGCCGGCCGCATCGGCGAGCGGCTCAGGGCGGCCACCCGCGCCGCGGTCGAGGAGGCCTCAGCCGGGACCGGGCTGCTGCCGGTCCTGGCGACCCGGGACAAGGCCGTCGAGCAGGCCGTGACCGAGGTCTTCCCCCGGCTGCGCCGGTTTGCCAACTCCGTCACCAACCGGGACGGCTACGAGGCGGGCCGGGCCGCCGCAGACCGGGCCGCCCTGGGCCACCACGCCGAAGTCAGGTCACCCGGATGAGCCGGGCGAGCAGCGGCGGATCCCCCGGGTCCCGCGGCAGGGTCACCCCGAACCTGCCCGCGCCGGTGTCGATCAGCCCGAGCCGCTCGCCGGCCGCCGGGTGCGCCGGCACCTTGCCGGTCAGCCGGAGCCGCACGGTCATCCCGGGCCAGCCCGCCACGACCACCGGGCGGTCGGCCACGAGCGGGGTCAGCCCGCCGAGGCCGTCATCGAGCCGGGCCACCACGTCGCCCTTGCCCGCCACGGTGACGGTGCTGATGGTGCGGGCCGCGCCCTGGATCAGCTGCCTGGCCGCTTCGATCGCGGGAGCGGCACCCTGGCCGGGCGGTTGGTTGAGGACCGCGCCGTACAGCAGCACCCCCTGCTGCCGGCTGGCGAACACATACGTGCCGCCGGCCCGGTCGGTGTAGCCGGTCTTGCCGCCGACGACGCCGTCCGAGCCGAGCAGGGCGTTGCTGTTGGGCCGGACGTCCTGGCCGGTCGGGTCGGTGAAGGTCTTCTCGGCGACGACCTCCCGGAAGGCCGGGAACCTCATCGCCGCGGTGAGCAGTCGCACCTGGTCCGCGGCGGTGCTGACGGTGGCCGCGTCGTAGCCGCTCGGATCGGTGTAGGTCGTGGAGGTCATCCCCAGCGCTTGGGCTGCGGCGTTCATCTTGGCCACGAAGGCCCGTTCGCCGCCGTCCCAGCGGGCGATCTCGTGGGCGACGTTGCTCGCCGAGACCTGCAGGAGCGCCCGCAGGGCCTGCCGCTGGGTGAAGCTCTCCCCCGCCGTTACCTCGACCAGGCTCTCGTCCCGGTTCTTGCGCCACTGGAGCCGCCCGGCCTCCGCCGTGGAGATCGTGTAGGACGGTCCCGGCAGGCCGGCGCCGAGCGGCTGGTCCTTGAGGAAGACATAAGCGGTCATGACCTTGGCGACGCTCGCGGTGGGGGTCGGGACCTGGTTCCCCGACTCGCCGAGCGAGCCGAGGTCGCCCGCGCCGAGCGCGGCCTGGCCGCTCCGGGGCCAGGGCAGCGTCACGCTCTGCCCGGCGAAGGTGTGCCGGGCCTCGGCCACCAGGCGCAGGGTGTGCTGCGGCAGCGGCCTGACCAGTTGCACCGCGACCACGGCAACCAGCAGCAGGGCCAGGGCGAGCACCGTCCAGAGGGGCGCTCTGGACCTCCGCCTGACGGGGGGCTC
>JBDSTJ010000516.1:0-5744 GCA_039928335.1 Streptosporangiaceae bacterium
GGTCCGGCGGCATGCCGTCGGCCGCGTGGTCGGCGAGCACCTCCAGGCTCGCGGGCCGGTCCAGCCGGGGCAGCCGGAGCGTGCGGATTCCGGCCAGCGCCTCGGGTGGTTCGTCGGCGGCCGAGAACATCATCACCAGGGGCTCGTCCCTGACCCGCCGGGCGACGAAGGCGAGGGCGGCGAGCGAGGCCCGGTCCAACCAGTGCGCGTCGTCGGCCCAGCACAGCAGCGGTCGGCGCCGCGCGGACTCCACGAGCAGACGGTGGACGGCGTAGGGGTTGGTCTCCCGGTTGCCGAGCACGCGGTGCAGGGCCGCGCCGACCAGTTCGGTCTCCGCCCTGATCCCGCGCACGCCCACCACGTGGAAGTCGGCCGAGGCGTCGCGCACCACGCTCTCCAGCAGGGCCGTCCGGCCCAGCCCGGGTTCGGCGACCACGGCGAGGGAGCCTCCCCTGCCGTGCCTGGCTCTGTGGAGGAGCTCGCCTGCCAGCTCGAGCTGCTCGTCCCGTGCACGCAGCATTTCGTCAGTGTCACGCGACGACGAACGGTGGGGAAGGGCCCCGGGGGCAGCACTGTGCGGGTCCACAAGCCCAGCCGCCCAGCCTGTGCATAACTGTGATCAGCACGGGCAGATATCACCCATGGCAGCCGAAGGGAAGCCGAGCGCGATCGTAGCCGGCCCGCACAACTCGCAACTGGCGTCGGTCGCGGTGGCGGGTGGTGCGGCTCTGGGAGGGTTCCTGTTCGGGTTCGACTCCTCGGTCATCAACGGAGCCGTCGACGCGATCCAGACCAAGTTCCACCTCAGCTCCGGCGTGGTCGGTTTCGTGGTGTCCTCGGCCCTGCTGGGCTGCGCGGTCGGGGCCTGGTTCGCCGGTCCGCTGGCCGATCGGTTCGGCCGGATCCGGGTGATGGTCGTCGCCGCGGTGCTGTTCGTGATCAGCTCGGTCGGGTCGGCGCTGGCCTTCAACGCCTGGGACCTGATGGGCTGGCGGATCCTGGGCGGGCTCGCGATCGGTGCGGCCTCGGTGATCGCGCCGGCCTACATCGCGGAGATCTCCCCCGCCGGGCTGCGCGGGCGGCTCGGCTCACTGCAGCAGCTCGCCATCGTGCTGGGCATCTTCGCCGCGCTGCTCTCCGACTACGCCCTGGCGCAGGTCGCCGACGGGGCCGGCAACGACGTGCCGTGGGGCGGCGAGGCGTGGCGCTGGATGTTCGCCACGGCCGCGATCCCGGCCGTCGTCTACGGCGTGGTGGCGCTGATGATCCCCGAGTCGCCGCGCTACCTGGTCAAGAAGGGCCGGATCCAGGAGGCGACGGCCGTCCTGCGCCGGTTCAGCGGCGACGAGGGCGTCCATGAGCGGATCAGCGAGATCAAGCGGACGGTCGGCGCGGACCGCCCGGCCCGGATCTCCGACCTCAGGGGGAGCCGGCTGGGCCTGCTGCCGATCGTCTGGGTCGGCATCCTGCTCTCGATGTTCCAGCAGTTCGTCGGCATCAACGTCATCTTCTACTACTCCTCGACGCTGTGGCAGTCCGTCGGCTTCACCGAGAGCCAGTCGATGCTGACCTCGGTGATCACCTCCGTCGTCAACATCGTCGCGACCCTGGTCGCGATCGCGCTGGTCGACCGGGTCGGCCGCCGGCCGCTGCTGCTGGTCGGCGCGATCGGAATGGCGATCACCCTGGGCACCATGGCGACCGTGTTCGCCCTGGCCCCTGTGGTCGACGGCAAACCTCAGCTCGGCTCGTTCGCTGGGCCGCTCGCGCTGGTCTCGGCGAACCTCTATGTCTTCGCCTTCGCCTGCACCTGGGGCCCGGTGGTCTGGGTGCTGCTCGGCGAGATGTTCAACAACTTCATCCGGACCTCGGCGCTGGCCGTGGCCGCCGCGGCCCAGTGGCTGGCCAACTGGCTGATCACGATGACGTTCCCGCGGCTGTCGGAGACCGGCCTCGGCCTGGCCTACGGCCTCTACACGGCGTTCGCGGCCCTGGCCTTCGTGTTCGTCCTCAAGGCGGTCAAGGAGACCAAGGGCAGGGAACTCGAGTCCATGGCCTGATCCGGTGGCGAATCCCCGACCCTCACGGGGAGAGGAATCGGCTGGCCGGGCGCAGCACCATCGGGAGGCCGCCGCGCGGGCGGAGGGTGACGTTGGGCTCGGGGCGGAACTCGCGGTCGGGCTCGAGGTCGAGGATGAAGCGCTGGGCGATCATCGCGGTGATGAGCACGGCCTCCATCAGCGCGAACCGGCCGCCCATGCAGACGCGCGGGCCGTACCCGAACGGCAGGTAGGCCAGGCGTGGCCGGTCCTCGGCGTGCTCGGGCAGGAAACGGGTCGGGTCGAAGCGCTCGGGGTCCTGCCAGCGGGTCGCGTCGTGGTGGTTGAGGTACGGCGGAATCAGCATGATCGACCCGGCCGGGACGTGGTGGCCGCCGACCGTGGTGTCGGCGACGGAGAACCGGTCGACGATCCACACCGGCGGGTAGAGCCGGAGCGTCTCCTCGATCACGGCCGTGGTCCAGGTCAGCTTGTCGACGTCGGCGGCCTCAGGGGTGCGGCCACTCAGCACGTCCTGGACCTCCTCGTACACCCGGGCGCGCGCCTCGGGGTGGCGGGCCAGCAGATACCACATCCAGGTCAGGGCCGCCGAGGTCGTCTCGTGCCCGGCCAGCAGGAACGTCATGATCTGGTCGCGGACCTCGTGCCGGGCGAACGCCTGGCCCGTCTCGGGGTCGCGGGCGGCCAGCAGCAGCCCGACCAGGTCCTCCGAGGCCGCGGCCGGGTCACGCCGGTCGATCATGCCATCCATGACCCGGTTGAGCTCGGCGACCCTCGGCCCCAGCCGGGCGCGCCGCAGGAGCTGCATCCGCCAGGCCCCCTCCGGCCCGAGCCACTGGATTCTCGACAGACCGAGGAGCATCGGGGAACGCCCCGTCTGGGCGGCGATCCTGGCGGCGTAGGCCATCGCCCGGCCGACCCGGGCGGCGTCCTCGCGCATGTCGACGCCGAACAGGGCACGGCCGACGACGTCGAGGGTCAGCGCGTTCATCGCCGCGTCGACCGCGAGCGGCCCCGGCGACCAGCTCTGCAGGGTCTGAGCCGCCGCCGCCGTCATGTGCCCGGCGAAACCGCCGAGCCGGCGCCCGGCGAACACCGGCTGGACCAGCCTGCGGTGCCGGGCCCAGACGTCCCCGTTGGAGGTGAGCAGCCCGTCGCCGAGGAGCTCGCGCATCACCACGTGGTTGTGGCCGCCCTTGACGTAGCTCGCCTGGTCGGCCACGAGCACCTCGGCGGCGGCCTCGGGACCGCGCAGCAGGAAGACCGTCTGGCCCGCGACCTCGGCCCTGGTCACGTCGCCGTACCGGTCGGCGACCTCGACCATCGAGGTCAGCGGGTCACGCTGGAACTTGAAGATCAGCCTGGCCAGCTCCAGGCCGCGCGGTCCTGGGGCACGGGTCGTGATGGGCACGGGAACAGTCCTCCGGGATCAGTCGGCCACGACGGCGCGCAGCGCGGCCCGGTCGAGCTTGTGCGAGCGGCCGCCGCGCGGCAGATCGGGCAGGACCACGATCCGGTCCGGCAGCGCGCCCCTGTCGATGACGTCGGGCAGGACCTGGTGCAGCCGGGCGGCGAGCAGCCCGTCGGCGACCGAGCCGTCGGGCACGACCGCGACCACGACGGTCTCGTCGCCGGTGACCGGGTCGGGCAGCCCGACCATCGCGGCCTCGGTCACCCCGGGCAGCGCGGCGATCGCCGGCTCGTACAGTCCCGGATAGATGTTCACCGCACCCCGGATGATCATGTCCTTCTTGCGGCCCATCAGGACCAGCCGCCCCTGGTCGTCCAGCCGGGCCAGGTCGCCGGTGGCGAGCCAGTCCAGCGGCGGGTCACCGAGGTAGCCCAGGCAGGTGTTGGGGCCCCGCAGGAGCAACTCGCCGTCCTCCCGGAGCTGGATCTCCACCCCGGGCAGCGGCGAGCCGAGCAGGTCGCCGTCGCCGGTATCCCAGTGCGCGAACTTCTCCGCCGCCTCTGCCATCGACACCGGCAGCATCTCCGTCATCGCATAGACCGACAGCACGGTGGCCTCCGCGGCGGTCGCGGCGACCGCCCTGCGCAGGACCGCCGGCGGCACGGGCGCGGAGCCCAGCAGCAGGAACCGCACCGAGTCGGGCAGGCGCGGGGCGGAGTCGAGCAGCCGGGCGAGGTGCACGGGCACGCAGAACGTGTGGGTCACCCCGCGCCGCCCGAGTTCCTCGACGAAGCCGGCCGCCGCGCCGCCCATGGTCGGGATCGACCAGCGGGCTCCGGCGATGAGCGCGGGCAGGCCGAGCATGAAGCCGCTGTCGTGGACGACGTGCCCGGTCTCCAGCGGGAAGCGTTCCCGGCACAGCTCGAGCCCCGCCGCCAGCGACGCGGCCGAGTGGACGACACCGCGCGGCTTGGTGGTGGTCCCGGAGGTGAACACGACGACCGCGGGTGAGGCTGGCGAGTGCGCCCCGGCCGCACCGGCATCAGTGACCTCACCGACCTCGCCCGCCTCCAGGTCGGTGAAGCTCAAGGCCCCCCTGGGGACGCCGGGCAGCCGCCGCCCCACGAAGACGTGCCTGAGGTCGAGCCCGTCGGCCAGTCCGGGTAGCAGCAGGCCGCGCCGCCGGGCGAGACCGCGCAGGAACCGCACCCGGTTGAGCGTGTACAGGGCCGATTCGGCGATCACCCAGCCGGGCTTCGCGAGCCTGAGCCGGGCCGCGAACATCTCCGGCCCGGCCCCGGGGTCGACGACCACCAGCGTGCCGCCGGCCGAGACGACCGCGAGGGCGGCCACGACGGTGCTCGCCGAGGGCCGTACGCCGAAGAGCACGCCGTCGCCCGGCCGCAGGCCCGCCTCGGCCAGGCCCCGTCGCACGGCCAGGACCCGGCGGCGCAGCTCGCCGTAGGTCATCTCCAGGTCCGCGTGCCCCCAGACCAGCGCCACGGCGTCGGGGTCCTGCTGAGCGCGGTCGAGGATCTGTCCGATGAGGTCGGTGTTCACCGGGCGACGACCTCCAGGCGGTCATAGGCGGGCAGGAGCACTCCCCGTGCGTACTTCCGGCCGACGATCTCCAGCGGTGCGTGGTTCAGGACGGTCCGGGTGAGCGCCCGGGTCTCGGCCATGGCGAGCGGGTAGCCGATACAGAAGTGCGGACCCGCGCCGAACCAGAGCCGCCGGATCTCCGGCGGGTGCGGCCGGTCCGGGTCGAAGTCGCCGTGGGCGCGGGTGCAGTTGTGGGTCGCGATGATGATCCGGTCACCGGGCCGGACCGAGACCGAGCCGATCTGCGCGGGCGCGGCGACACTGCGCAGCATCACCGGAGTCGGCGTGGTGACCCGCAGGGCCTCCTCGATCGCGGTGTCCAGCGGTCCGCGCTCGGTCGTCGCGGCGAGCCCGGCCAGCCGTCCCGTGTCATGCAGCAGGGCGATCAGCCGGGGCACCGTGGTGGCGACCGTCTCGGTCCCGGTGAGGAAGAACGCGCCGGTCGCACCCCTGGCCTCCTCCTCCGACAGGCCGAGGCCGCGCATCCGGCCGACGACCGTGGACTCATCGCCCTCGGCCCAGGCCGTGGCGGCGATGTCGGCGATCGGGTCCAGGACGGCGTGCGCGCGGGCGGTCTGCCGGGGCGAGAAACCACGGGTCGTCATCTTGACCATCGCGATGATCTCAGAGCCCTGGTTGTAGTACCGGCGGAAGGTCTCCTCGCGCTCGGC
>JBDSTJ010000517.1:0-11477 GCA_039928335.1 Streptosporangiaceae bacterium
GTGTGATCGACTCCTACGCCTACGCGCGCACCGGCTACCACCGGGCCCTCGACCAGCTGCGCCGCAGCGGCTGGAAGGGCCACGGCCCGGTCCCCTGGGAGCACGAGCCCAACCAGGGTTTCCTGCGGGCCCTGCACGCCCTGGGGCGTGCGGCCGCAGCGATCGGCGAGGACGAGGAGGCCGAAAGGTGCAAAACGTTCCTCCGTGACAGCTCACCGGCTGCAGCCGAGGCGCTCGCCATCGGGTAAGATCTGATCGCAAGAGGCCCCTTGTCGCACTTGCGATCAGGGGCTTTTCTCGTTGAGGGTCCCGCTTCACGGGCCCGGGTGCAGAAGGAGATCGTCTGATGCCGGCCATCGTGCTCGTCGGTGCTCAATGGGGCGACGAAGGGAAGGGCAAGGCGACCGACCTGCTGGGCGGGAAGGTCGACTATGTCGTCCGTTACCAGGGCGGCAACAACGCGGGCCACACCGTGGTGATCGGGGACAAGAGCTACGCTCTGCACCTGCTCCCCTCGGGTGTCCTGTCCCCCGACGTCGTACCCGTCATCGGCAACGGCGTGGTCATCGACCCCGGCGTGCTGCTGCAGGAGATCGACGGGCTCAAGGCCCGCGGCATCACCTGTGAGCGCCTCCTCATCTCGTCCAACGCGCACTTGATCATGCCGCACCACCGGGCCCTCGACAAGGTGTCCGAGCGGTACCTGGGCAAGGCCCGGATCGGCACCACCGGCCGGGGCATCGGCCCCGCCTACGGCGACAAGATCGCCCGGATGGGCGTGCGGGTCCAGGACCTGTTCGACCCCGGAATCCTGCAGAAGAAGATCGAGCTCTCGCTGCGGGAGAAGAACCAGGTCCTCACCAAGGTCTACAACCGGCGGCCGATCGCGGTCGAGCCGATCGTCGAGGAGTACCTGGCCTACGGCGAGCGGCTCAGGCAGTACGTCGCCAACACCGAGCTGATCGTCAACACCGCGCTCAACGAGGGCAAGGTCGTCCTGCTCGAGGGCGCCCAGGGCACCCTGCTCGACATCGACCACGGCACCTACCCGTTCGTCACCTCCTCCAGCCCCACCGCGGGCGGGGCGTGCGCGGGCGCCGGCGTCGGCCCGACCAAGGTCACCGGGGTGATCGGCATTCTCAAGGCCTACACCACCCGGGTCGGATCCGGACCGTTCCCCTCAGAGCTCCTCGACGAGATGGGCGAGTACCTGCGGACCACCGGCCACGAGTACGGCGTGACCACCGGGCGGGACCGTCGGTGCGGCTGGTTCGACGCGGTGATCGCCCGGTATGCCACCCGGGTCAACGGCGTCACCGACTTCTTCCTGACGAAGCTGGACGTGCTGTCCGGGCTCGAGCAGATCCCGGTGTGCGTGGCCTACGACGTCGACGGGGTGCGGCACGACGAGATGCCGGCGACGCAGACGGAATTCCACCACGCCACGCCGATCCTGGAGTACTTCCCCGGCTGGAAGGAGGACATCACCTCGGCCAAGACGTTCGACGACCTGCCGCCCAATGCCCAGGCTTACGTCAAGAAGCTCGAGGAGATGTCCGGCGCGCAGATCTCGGCGATCGGGGTCGGCCCCGGCCGGGACCAGACCCTCACGATCCGTGACCTGATTTGATTTAGATCACACCGCCCGGTCAATGCGGTCAAGCCGGTCATGCGGGCCCATCGGCGCACCCTACTGTGGGGTCAGGTGCTGTTCGGCTGACGTTCACCGCATTGATCGGGGCGAGTGTGACTACTCCAGGTAGCGTGCCACGGGTGACCCGTATTGAGGCCCACGGCCACCGAGGGGCCCGTGGCCTGCGCCCGGAGAACACCCTCCCTGCCTTCGCCCATGCCTTGTCCATCGGCGTCGACGCCGTCGAACTCGACGTCGGTCTGACCGCGGACGGCGTGCCCGTCGTCCACCACGACCAGACCCTGTCCGCGCTGACCGCCCGGGACACGCTGTACCCGTGCGTGGGCCGGCCGATCCGCGAGCTGACCCTCGCCCAGATCAAGACCGTGGATGCGGGCGTCCGGCGCGCCCTCGACGCCGACGACCCCTTTGTGCTCACCCAGCTGCCCATGCCCGGCACGCCCGTCGCGACCCTCGCCGAGGTCTGTGCGCTGGTCGGCGGTTCCCCCGTGGGCCTGGCCGTGGAGCTCAAGACCGACCCCACCTGGTCCGACGCCGCCGTCGGTGAGTTCGTCGAAGCCGTGGTAGCGGTCCTGGACGCGCACGGCATGACCGCCCGCTCCCGGCTGCTCGGCTTCGACTGGCGGTTCCTGCCGCACGCCCGCAGGCACGCCCCCGCCGCCCACCGCAGCGCCCTGGTCGAGACCCCGACCCTGGACCCCGCGTGGCTGGCCGGTCAGGACCCAGCCCACCCCGCCGCCGGTGCCTTCGCCGCCGGTGCCACGGTTTTCTCACCCCAGCACGTCATCCTCACCCGCGGGCTGTACGACGACGCCGCCTCCCTCGGCATGCCCGTCACGGTCTGGACCGTCAACGAACCCGCCGAGATGATCCAGTTCATGGACATGGGCGTGGCCGCCATCGTCACCGACTACCCCGACCGCCTCCGCGAGGCGATGCGCCTGCGCGGCCTGCCCCTGCCCCGCCGCCACCACCCCCGCAGGCACGCCACCGCCCGCTAGGAGCGGCGGCACGCGTGGCTGTGTGGTCAGGTGTCGATCGTGATGGTGTTCAGTGCGTGCTGGATGAGCTCGGGCAGGGAGCCGCCGTGGGCGGTCCAGGTGTCGAGGGAGATGCGTACGGCGGCCATGGTGAGAGCGGCGGTCATGCGGGGGCGTGGGTCATGGTCGGTGTGGTCGGGGATGCGGGGGGTGATGGCCTCGGCGATGGCGTGTTCGTAGCGGCGGTAGGCGTGCAGGGTCCAGGCGTCCAGGGTGGCGGAGGAGCGGGTGAGCTGGGCGAGCTCGCGGATCTGCTGGTAGTGCGGGGGGAAGGCGGCGGCGAGCTCGGTGAAGGCGGCGCTGATGGCCTGGGTGGCGGTGAGGTGGGCGGGCTGGCGGGTGAGGGTCTCGGTGATCAGCGTGAGCCAGGGGCCGGTGATCCCTTCGGCGACCGCGCTCTCCTTGGCGTCGTAGTAGCGGAAGAACGTGGCGCGGGCGACCTGGGCGTCGTGGGCGATCTGGTCGATGGTGGCGGCCGCGAGTCCGTGTTCGGCGGCGAGTCTGGCGGCTGAGGCGGCGATCCGGGCGGCGGTGGCCCGCCTCTTGCGGTTTTGGAGACCCTCCGCTTCACTATGAGACATAGTCTCATTCTGGAGTTTGGCTCATCGGGTGGCAAGCAGACCGCCCCGGGCGGGTACCTGCTCGCCGAGCATCGTGGAGGAACGGTCGTCATGGGTGTGAATCAGCGCAGGCAGATCGCTATGTCCGAGCAGGAGGTCACCACGTTCCTGGAGGAGCAGCGAGTGGCGACGCTGGCGACGGCCGGGGCCTCAGGTCATCCGCATCTGGTCGCGATGTGGTACGCGGTGATCGACGGTGTGCTGTGGTTCGAGACCAAGGCCAAGTCGCAGAAGGCAGCGAATCTGCGCCGTGATCCGCGGGTGACGGTGATGGTCGAGTCCGGCCACACCTACGACGCGCTGCGCGGCGTCGCGCTGGAGGGCCGGGCCGTGCTCGTCGACGATCCCGACGTGCTGTGGGCGGTGGGGGTGGAGGTGTGGGAGCGCTACAACGGCCCCTACACCGACGAGGTACGCCCACTGGTGGAGATCATGTTGAACAACCGGGTCGCGGTGCGGGTCGACGTCGACCGGGTCCGTTCCTGGGACCACCGCAAGCTCGGCATGGACCCCCTGCCGCTCGGCGGAAGCACCGCCGCGTTCCTGTGACCACGCCGGTACCCCGGCCAGGTCAGCCCGTCCCCGGCCGCCGCACCCTGCGCACCCGCCCCTGACTGCGGCCGGGGTCAGCTGTTGAGGGAGTCCCAGAACTCCTCGAACGAGAGCACGCCGTCGCCGTTGGCGTCCTTCTTGTCGAAGATGGCCCGAACCGTGCTCTCGGGGAAGTCGCCCAGGTCGGCCATGACCTCGCGGTACTCCTCCACGCTGATCAGGCCGTCCCCGTTCTTGTCGAACCGGTCGAACTGCAGGCGCGCCTTCGCCTTGCGCTCGTCAATGTCGGACATGCGTGCCTCGCTTAGCTATGCGGTAATTGACCTGCACAGACTAGCCACCACCCGCGTCTCCCGACAGCCGAGCAGGCCGATCGTGACGGAACGAAAGAAGTCATCGCAGTACTAGCTGTCGAACCGGTCGAGACGGACACTGGAGCGGTGGCGACATCGGGCGGGACGACAGGGGCCGGAACGGCAGGGGCCGGAACCGGCGACATCCGGTACACGGCGAGCGGCACGGTGCTGGAGAACCACGAGCACGGGCCGCAGTTCTGCGGGGCCGTCGCACAGACGTTGCCGCCGCAGTGCAGCGGAGTGGACGTCATGGGGTGGAACTGGCAGGAGGTCGAGCACGAGGCGCGGGGGCAGGTGAAATGGGGGGTCTACACGGTGGTGGGGACGTGGGACGGGGCGAGGCTGACGCTGACGGAGCGACCGGAACCGCCGCGGTGGGCCGCGCCGGCCCAGGAGGTCTCGGTGTATGCCTCGCCCTGCCCGCCGCCTGCGGGTGGATGGAAGCCGGTGGATGAGCGAAAGGCCACCTGGGAGGCGCTGGAGGCGGCGGTGCTTGTGGCGCGGGAGTCTGCGCGGTACGCCGGGACCTGGGTGGACGGCGGATACCTGGAGCATGTGGGCGGTGAGCCCGATGACCCTCGGCGGCTGGTGCTGAACGTGGCGTTCACCGGTGATCTGCAGGAGAACGAGCAGAGGATCCGGGAGGTGTGGGGTGGGGCGTTGTGCGTGTCGTCCGCGCGGCACACCGAGGCGGATCTGCTGTGGATCACGGAGACGGTGACGGCGGACATCCCCGGTGGCGTGAGCAGCAGTGGGGTGGACACCGTCGCCAACCAGGTGGTCGTCACGGTGTACTTCGCCACCGAGGACCTCCAGCAGGACCTGGACGCCCGGTACGGAGCCGGAGTCGTCCGGGCGGAGGGGATCTTCAACCCCGCGTAGAGACTTCCGCCCCGCGCTCGGCGTCCACGATCAGTTCACCCTGGGATCTGGACCACATTTCTGACTCCCTCTTGACTTCTTGAAGATATTCGAGCCAGCACACTCCTCCTCCACGCAACGTAACCGACTGCGCCGCACCTACGGATGCCTTGCCTGCGTGCCGATGAGCCCGGGACAGGACACGGAGATCGGCTAGAGCTGCGCAAATGTCAGGATATTGGCATGATTCGCCCGTAGGCGATCTTTGATTTGGCAGATATCAACATGGGGTAAATATTGCGGTTATCCCTTTATGTCAGCATTATCTGGGCTGGACGTGTGAATCGAGCACGTCTCCTGCCCACATCAGGGAGACCCCCATGAGTAAGCAGAACTCTCTCGCCCGGTACGCGGTCGGCATCGTGACCGCGGCCGCCCTCGCCGGGTTCACCGGCGCCACCTCCTCACCCGCCGTGGCCGACACCCCCGACCCCGGCACCCTGGCGGCGAAGCTCGCCGGCAAGCTCGGCACCACGAGTGCCGGAGCGTTCTACGACCACGGCAAGGGCAAACTGGTGGTCACCGTCACCACCGCCGACGGCGCCAAGACCGTGTCGGACGCGGGCGCGCTGCCCAAGTGGGTCGGCCGCAGCGGCGGCGACCTGTCGAAGGCGACCGGTCGCCTGGCGTCCTCAGCCAAGGTCGCCGGGACGGCGTGGTACGTCGACCCGGCCACCGACCAGGTCGTGCTGTCGATCGACTCGAGCGTCACCGGTGCCAAGCTCACCCGGGTCGAGAAGGCGGCCAAGGCGCTCGGCTCCGTCGTCCGGGTGGAGAAGCTGAACGGCGTGCTGTCCCCGCGGATCGCCGGGGGTGACGCCATCTACGGTGGCGGTTACCGCTGCTCGCTCGGTTTCAACGTCGTCAGCGGAAGCACGTACTACTTCCTCACCGCCGGGCACTGCGGGAACATCGCCTCGACCTGGTACAGCAACTCCGGCCGCACCACGGTCCTGGGCACCACCGCCGGCAGCAGTTTCCCCGGCAACGACTACGCGCTCGTGCGCTACACCAACACCAGCATCGCCCACCCGGGCTCCGTCGACCTCTACCCCGGCAGCCAGGACATCACGAGCGCGGGCAACGCCTTCGTCGGCCAGTCGGTGCGCCGCAGCGGCAGCACCACCCGCGTGCACAGCGGCACGGTCCAGGCGACCAACGCCACCGTCAACTACTCCGAGGGCTCCGTCTCCGGCCTGATCCGCACCAACGTCTGCGCCGAAGGCGGCGACAGCGGCGGCGCGCTGTTCAGCGGCAGCATCGCACTCGGCCTCACCTCCGGCGGCAGCGGCAACTGCAGCTCCGGCGGCACGACCTTCTTCCAGCCGGTCACCGAGGCTCTCAACGCCTACCGCGTGAGCATCTACTAACTCCCCCACGAAACCCCCAGCGTGTCCCCCGACCCCCCGGGGGGACACGCTGGCCCCTTTTCTGGCCGCAGGGCCCCTTTGCCACGCTCGGCCACGACGGCGTCGGAACCGTCCGGGCCGTAGGCGGCGGCTGATGCGCTGGAGGTCAGATCTTGTTCGGGTACGACGCCACCACTGCGAGGAAGGCGTCGTTGTCCTCGGGGGAGCCGATCGTGACACGGGCGCCTTCGGGGGCGAAGGGGCGGACGCTGACGCCTGCCTGGTCGCAGGCGGCGGTGAACGCCGTTGTCTCCTCGCCGAGGCGGAGCCAGACGAAGTTGGCCTCGCTGTCCAGGACGGTCCAGCCCTGGGTGCGGAGGGCCGCGGTGACGCGGTCGCGTTCCTTGACGGTGATCTCCACACGGGCGAGGAGTTCGTCCTCTGCTCTCAGCGAGGCGACGGCGGCGGCCTGGGCGAGACTGTTGACGCTGAACGGCAGGTAGGTCTTGCGGATGGCCTCGGCGATGACGGGGTTGGCGACCAGGAAGCCGATGCGCAGCCCGGCCAGGCCGTAAGCCTTGGAGAAGGTGCGGAGGACGGCGACGTTGGGGCGGTCCGCGTAGAGCGCCAGGCCGTCGGGAACGTCCTCGTTCCTGAGGTACTCGCGGTAGGCCTCGTCCAGGACCACCAGGACCGTCTGCGGGACGGCGTCCAGGAAGGCCACGAGGTCCCGTTCGCGGACGACCGCGCCGGTGGGGTTGTTGGGGTTGCAGACGAGGATCATCCGGGTGTCGTCGGTGATCGCGGCGAGCATCGCGTCGAGGTCGTGGGTCTCGTCGGCCTTCAGAGGCACCCGCACCGAGGTCGCACCGGCCAGGTCGGCGAGCAGGGGGTAGGCCTCAAAGGAACGCCAGGCGTAGATGACCTCGGCGCCGGGGTCGGTGACGGCCTGGAACAGGTGCTGGGCGACACCGACCGAGCCGCAGCCGACGGCGATGTGGCTCTGGGGCAGGTCGTAGCGTCCGGCGATCTCCGCGATCAGATCCACGCAGCCGTTGTCGGGGTAGCGGTTGACCTGCTGGGCGGCCGTGCCGATCGCGTCCAGTACCGACGGCAGCGGGCCGTAGGGCGACTCGTTGGAGGACAGCTTGAACGACAGGCCCTCGGCTGAGACGACCCTCTTGCCGGGCTTGTAGGCCTGGAACCGGTCGAGCACAGAGCGGAAACGCGGACTCATCCTGAATTCTCCTCATCGACGAGCCCTCAGCCTATGTTGCCGGGCCTGAGCATCGGCGGGTGGAGTTGCTCGGCGCCGCCCCGGCGGAACAGCTGGGCGGGTCGGCCCCCGTCGCGGGTGGTCGTCCGGCCGGTGGGTACCAGGAAACGGTCCGCACCGGTGACCTTGCGGTGGAAGTTCCTGGGGTCGAGCGGCGTGCCCCAGACCATCTCATAGACCCGGCGGAGTTCGGCGACGGTGAACTCGGGCGGGCAGAACGCGGCGGCCAGCGAGGTGTACTCGAGCTTGGCGCGGGCCCGCTCCACCCCGTCCCGCAGGATGCGCCGGTGGTCGAAGGCGTTCTCGGCCCGGTCCAGCAGTTGCTCGACCGGGATCCACAGGACCTGGGCGCGGCTGGAGGCCGGCAGGTTGGGCGCCAGGCCCAGGTAGGTGACGCTGACGACGCGCTGGCGCGGGTCCCGGTCGGGGTAGCCGTAGGTGGCGAGCTGCTCCAGGTGGATCCGGACGTCGGCGAGGCCGGCGCGTTCGGCCATCAGCCGGGTCGCCGCGACCGGGAGGTCCTCGTCGAGCTGGATGAAACCGCCCGGCAGCGACCAGCAGCCCAGGTAGGGGGCGCGGTCGCGCTGCCAGGTGAGAGCGCACAGGCGCTGCTCCCGGACCGTGAGCACGACAAGGTCGACGGTGAGGGCGACCCTGGGCACGGACATGCCTGAACCGTACCGGGATTGGCCTTCCGGTACGGCATCGCGCGCGGCACCCAGCACGGGCAACTCTAGGACCAGGCGCGGCCGGTGAGGCGTTCGTAGGCCTCCACGTACTTGGCGCGGGTCCGGTCGACGACGTACGGCGGCAGGGCGGGCGGGGCCTCGCCCGAGGCGCGGTCCCAGCCGGCTTCGGGTGACACGAGCCAGTCGCGGACGTACTGCTTGTCGAAGGACTGCTGGGTGCGGCCCGGCTGCCACTGGTCGGCTGGCCAGAACCTGGACGAGTCGGGCGTGAGGACCTCATCGCCGAGGATCAGCTCGCCGTCCGCGAAACCGACCTCGATCTTGGTGTCGGCGAGGATCACGCCCCGTTCGAGGCCGAGTGCCGCGCCCCTGCGGTAGACCTCGATGGTCAGGTCGCGCAGCCGCTCCGCGGTGTCCGCGCCGACCTGGTCGACGACCTCCCCGAAAGTCATCGGCTCGTCGTGGTCGCCCACGGCCGCCTTGGTGGTCGGGGTGAAGATCGGCTCGGGCAGCCGGGAGCCGTCCACGAGGCCGGCCGGGAGTGCCACGCCGCAGACCGAGCCGGAGCCGGCGTACTCCTGGAGGCCGCCGCCGGTCAGGTAGCCGCGGGCGACGCATTCGACACCGACCATGTCGAGCCGGCGGACGACCAGGGCGCGACCGGCCCACTCGGCGGGGGCGTCCGCCGGGAGCTCCGCGGAGATCACGTGGTTGGGGACGATGTCGGCGAGCTGCTCGAACCACCACAGCGACAGCTGGGTGAGGATCCGGCCCTTGTCGGGAATGAGGGTGTCGAGCACGTGGTCGTCGGCCGAGATCGTGTCGCGCGCGACGATCAGGAGTTCACCGCCCGGCAGCTCGTACAGGTCACGGACCTTGCCGCTGTGCAGGTGCTTCACGCTCGCTCCAGGATCTCTACGGGGTCGCCGACGTGAAGGGTACCGGTGCCGCGCGGGATCGCGTTCTGGCCGAACATGATGCCCCGGTCGCCGTTGAAGACCTGGGTGCGGTAACCGGCGAGGGTACGGAGGGGTTCGCGGCCCTTGATGGCGGTCTCCTGGTCGACCGTGGTGATGACGCACCGGGGGCAGGGCGCGACCAGGTCGAGGGTGGCGGTGCCGACGCGCAGGACCCTGGCGGTGTCCTCGCCGAACGGGCCGAGGCCCTCGATCACCAGGTTGGGCCGGAACCGGTTCATCGGGACGGGCTCGCCGAGCCGGTCGTTCAGCCGGTCGTTGAGGTCGTCGAGGGACTCCTGGGAGAGCACCAGCAGCGAGTAGCCGTCGGCGAACCCGACCGAGCCGCCGCCGAGCGGGGTCTGCCGGTGCCCGGTGAACCAGATGAGGCGGACCTCGAGGTCGAGGAAGGCCGAGTACCAGGCGGCAGCCGCCGGGCCCTGGTCGATGCCCTGGCAGGGGGTGCCCCAGACCTCGACTTCGAGCACCGGACCGTTATCCACAGGCCTGTGGATAAAGTCGCCGGCCACGAGGAGTTTCCCGTCGTAGGACATCCGCAACCTGGCCAGCCACGGATGGGCCCGCTGGGTCAGCATCCTGCCCGCGGAGTCGATCAGCATGAACTCACGGTCGTGCCGCAACCCCCGCGGAGTCAGTTCCGCCGAGCTCAGCGAGGTGCCGGAACCGCTCTTCAGCGGGTAGACATTCAACTCTGTCAACGAGGCCATGTGCTCCATTATCCCAGCGTGGAGCGCGTTCTGGTCTCCAGGACCAGGGCGCCGGCCACGACCGCGAGCAGCGCGGTGAGCTGGAGGGTCGCCACGAACAGTCCGACCGGAATCGTCACCAGGCTCAGCACCGCCGCGCCCAGCCGGATCCGGGACGGGCCGAGGCCCATCACCGCGCGGAAGAGGACGTCACCGAGCAGATAGAGGGCGACACCGCCGGCGAGCGCGAGTGCCTGGCCTGTGGACAAGTGGCCCCAGGCATGGCCGAGAACCTTCTTGAGACCGGCCGCGAAGACGATCACGCCGATGATGATGGGGAGGTGGGCGTAGAAGTAGCCGGTCATCGTCCTCTGCGCCCGGACCGCCTCGTCGGCGGCCGCCAGGGCGTGCTCGGTCCGCTGGTCGTCGCGGTCGAAGTAGGTCCACCAGAGCCCGCCGACGGTCGCCAGGCCGAGGAGCGCCGCGACGGCCAGCCCGAACGTCAGCTCATGCCCCTGGGCGCCGATCCCGATCGCGATGATCGACTCCCCGAAGGTGATGAGGACCAGCAGGCTGTGCCGCTCCACGATGTGCTCGGCCTGGATGAGGAACCGCCCGCCGACCGGCACCACGTAGGGCATCAGGATCGGGATCCCCAGGGCGAGCGTCCACAGGAGGTAGACCGCGGGGCCGTCCAGCAACCCCGCGACGATGATCAGTACGGCGGCGAGGGCGTTCCCGGGGAGCACCTTGAGGATGTGGGGGTTGCCCTGGGCGAACAGGACGGCGTGCGCGCCGACGAGGATCAGGTAGCCCACACCCCAGGCCACTCCGCCGCCGTCGAAGGCGGTGGGCGTCGCGAGGCCGATGAGCAGGAACCCGCCCATCCCGGTGAGCAGCAGGAACCTCCTGCCGGTCGTGGTCGGCGCGAGCATGTTGGTCAGCCAGGCGTACCCGGCGTACATCCACCAGAGCACGCCGAACTGCAGCACGACCTGGACCAGGCCGAGCGGGGTGAGCCTGCCGACCAGGACACCGGTCAGCTGGGTGACGACGAAGACGAAGAAGACCACCATCGAGAGCGTGCGCATATGCAGCTGACGTGCAATGTCGTCATACACGCCCGGTGCCGGATCGCGCACCAGATACGGCATTAGCAGTCCAAGCATTTAGAATGACCCGTCTGCTGGGCTTCGCTGGCGAGACGGCGTGAAGCGCGCGCGAGCAGGAAGCAGCGGAAGTATTCGGTGGGTATCGGTTGCTGCCCGGTACGGAACACCGACAACAGCTCTCCGAGAAAACTCCGCACGATGTCCTGCGCAATCGCCGGCGCATGACCGCTTCGACGCACATACGC
>JBDSTJ010000518.1:0-9541 GCA_039928335.1 Streptosporangiaceae bacterium
CTCGGCGACGGTGATGCTGCTCAGCGTGCCCGAGGCGGGCGACGGAATCTCGGTGTCGACCTTGTCGGTCGACACCTCGAGGAGCGGCTCGTCGAGTTCGACGTGCTCGCCCTCCTTCTTGAGCCAACGGGTGACGGTGCCCTCGGTGACGCTCTCGCCGAGCTGTGGCATGGTGACGGAGACCGGCATGGTTCTCAGCTGCTCCTCGTAGAACGGGCCGACCTGTAAGCCGTGCCTCGGGTGGTGGTTCGGTTGCCCAGCAAACTAGCCATGGATGTGCAACGGCTTTCCGGCGAGCGCGAGCGCCGCCTCGCCGAGGGCCTCCGACTGGGTCGGGTGGGCGTGGATGAGCTGTGCCACCTCGGACGGCAGAGCCTCCCAGTTGTAGAGCAGCTGGCCCTCGGTGACGAGTTCGCCGATCCGGGCGCCCACCATGTGGACCCCGAGGATCGGGCCGTCCTTCTGCGCGATCACCTTGACCTCGCCCTGAGTCCCGAGGATCTTGCTCTTCGGGTTGCCGGCGAGGTCGTAGGTGATCTCCTCGATCTCATACCCCCTGTCGCGCGCGGCAGCGGAGGTGATCCCCACCGAGGCGACCTCGGGGTCGGAGTAGGTGATCCGAGGCACGCCGTCGTAGTCGATCGGCACCGGGCTGAGCCCGCCGACCTTCTCGGCGACCAGGATGCCCTCGGCGAACGCGGCATGGGCGAGCTGCAGGGTGGGGATCAGGTCACCGACCGCGGAGATGGTCGGGACGGTGGTCCGGCAGTACTCGTCGACGACGACGAAACCGCGGTCGACCTGCACGCCGACCTCTTCGTAGCCCAGACCCCGGGAGACCGGGCCGCGGCCGACGGCCACGAGCATCAGCTCGGCCTCGAGGGTCTTGCCGGTCTCCAGGTCGACCGAGACGCCCGTCTCGGTGGCCTTGACGCCGGCGAACCGCGCGCCGAGCTCGAACTTGATGCCGCGCTTGCGGAAGGCGCGCTCGAGCCGCTTGGAGGAGGTCTCCTCCTCCAGGGGCAGCAGGTGCGGCAGGCCCTCGACGATGGTGACCTCGGCGCCGAAGGAGCGCCATACCGAGGCGAACTCGACGCCGATCACGCCACCGCCCAGGATGATCACGGAGGCGGGTACCCGGTCGAGGACGAGGGCATGGTCGCTGGAGATGACCCGCTCGCCGTCGATCTCCAGACCGGGCAGGGACTTGGGGACCGAGCCGGTGGACAGCACGAGGTGCGCGCCCTCGTACACGTCGTCGCCGACCTGGACCTGAGTGGGAGAGATGACCTTGCCCGTGCCGGCGACCATCTCGATGCCCTTGGCCTTGAGGAGCCCGGTGAGGCCCTTCACGGTGCCGTTGACGATCTTGTCCTTGTAGGCGTTGACGCCGGCGACGTCGATGCCCTCGAAGGTCGCCTTGACGCCGTAGGAGGCCGCCTCACGGGTGTGGTCGGCGATCTCGGCCGCGTGCAGCAGGGCCTTGGTCGGGATGCAGCCCCGGTTCAGGCAGGTGCCGCCGATCTTGTCCTTCTCGATGAGAACGACTTTCTTGCCGAGTTCGACAGCCCGGAGGGCGCACGCGTATCCACCGCTGCCGCCGCCGAGGACGACGATGTCGTACGGGCCCTTGTTGGCCACAGGAGGCTCCTTCATACGGGTCTAGGCGTTTCCCACGACCATGGGGAAAACACCAGGTTAGGACAATCTTTTCAGTTGTACTGACGAGTAGGTCCCCGTCCCGCGATGACCCGGGTCACAGCAGGCCGGCGGCCACGTCCTCGGCGATCTGGACGAGTGTGCGGGTCGCCGCGCCGGTTCCGCCCCTGGGGGTGTAGCCGTAGGCCTCGCCCTTGTGGAAGGACGGGCCCGCGATATCCAGGTGGGCCCAGTGCACGCCCTCGGGGACGAACTCCTTGAGGAAGACGCCCGCAGTGAGCATCCCTCCCCAGCGGTCGCTGCTGATGTTGGCGATGTCGGCGACCGGCGAGTCCAGGCCCTTGCGGAGCTCGTCCGGGAGGGGCATCCCCCAGGCGGCCTCGCCGGCCCTGCCCGCGGCCGCCACGACCTTCTCCCGCACGTCGTCGTCGTTGGCCATGATCCCGGTGGTGCGGGTGCCGAGCGCCACCAGCTGGGCGCCGGTCAGAGTGGCCACGTCGATGATCAGGTCGGGCTCGTCCTCGCCCGAGCGGACCAGGGCGTCGGCCATGACCAACCGCCCCTCGGCGTCGGTGTTGAGGACCTCGACGGTCTTGCCGCCGTAGATCGAGATCACGTCGGACGGGCGCTGGGCGGTGCCGCTGGGCATGTTCTCCGCGATGGCGAGGTAGCCGATCACGTTGACCTTCGGCTTGAACGCCGCGATCGCCTGGAGCGCACCGAGCACCGCGGCCGCGCCGCCCATGTCTGACTTCATCCAGTCCATGCCCTCGGCGGGCTTGAGGGACAGACCGCCGGTGTCGAAGGTGATGCCCTTGCCGACGAAGACGACCGTCTTGGTGGCCTCGGGGTGGCCGTAGGCCAGCCGGACCAGGCGGGGCGGGTTGACCGAGCCCTGGCCGACTCCGGCGATGCCACCGTAGCCGCCGTCGACCAGAGCCTTCTCGTCCAGGACCTCCAGCGCCAGCCCGGACTCGCCGGCGACCCGCTCGGCCACGTCCGCGAAGTCCTCGGGCGTGAGGTCGGACGGGGGAGTGTTGACCAGGTCGCGCACGAGGAACAGCGCCCGGCCGAGGGTCTCGGCCCGGTCGGCGACGGCGGTCGCTTCGGTGTCGGTGACCAGGACCAGTTCCGACAGGGTGCCCTTGGGCTCGCTCGTGCGGTAGCGGTCATAGCTGTAGTTGCCCAGCAGCGCCCCGGTGGCGACCGCGCCGGCCTCCTCGACGGTGCGGGCGGGCAGCGCGAGCGCGGCCTTGGCGGATCCGGCGAGCGAACGGGTCGCGGCGCCGGCCGCGCGGCGCAGGCCCTCGGCGTCGTAGGTCCCGCCGAGCCCGACGGCGACGAGCACCGGGGCGGTCAGCGCGCCCAGCGCGGGTAGCTTCACCAGTTCACCGGCCTCACCGGTGGCCCCCACGGCCTTGAGCGCCTCGGCGAGCCGGCCGCCGAACGCCCTGTCGGGGTCCTCGGCTCCGGGCGCCAGAGCGGGCCCGGATTCTCCCGGAATCACGCCGATCACGACCGCGTCGACATCGAGTGTGGAAGAGGCCGCCTGGGTGATGCTCAAATTCGTCGTCACGTACACCGACTTTAGTCGCGTTCGGGAGTCGATGTTCCCTCGTTCGATCAAGCGCGCGGTCAAGAACCCCAAGGTGCCCTAAGTCGTGTTTTCTCCAGCCTCGTCCGCGGCGCCTTCACCACCGGCGACCTGCCCCACAGGACCGGCTCGTTGCCGAGTTCGCGCCGTCCCGTAACGCCGCCCGCAGTGCCCCGCCTACCCGAGGGTGAGGATCACGAGGGTGGTGGTGGCGGTGAGTTCGGTGAGGGAGCCGAGGACGTCGCCGGTGACGCCGCCGAGCCTGCGGGTCAGGTGGCGGCGGAAGAGGTGGGCGGCGGTCAGGCCGCCGAGCACGGCGGGGGCGGCGAGCCAGGGGAGTGCGGCTGTGGACGCCAGCAGCAGGGCGACGGTCAGGGCCACCGCCGACGCGAGGGGCACCGTCCCGGCGACCGTCGCGCCCAGGCCGTCGGGGCGGGCGGCCGGGACACCCGGAGTGCAGGCCCAGGTGATGGCCAGGCGGCCGGCGGCGGCGGAGACCACGAGGGCCGCGGCGGGGTGCGGGGCGGCAGTGAGGGCCGCCACCTGGATCAGGAGGGTGAACAGCAGGGCGACGACGCCGAACGGGCCGATGTCGGAACGCTTCATGATCTCAAGCGCCTGGGGTCCGGGTCTGCCGCTGCCCAGCCCGTCGGCGACGTCGGCGAGGCCGTCCAGGTGCAGCGCCCGGGTCAGGACCGCGCCGGAGCCGACGGCCAGCGCGGCGGCGAGGAGGCCGCCGGTGCCGGCGAAGAGCAGGTGCACCAGAGCCTGGCAGGCGCCGACGAGCGCGCCGACGGCCGGGGCCCAGAGCATCGCGGACCGGGCCGTCTCGCGGTCGACGCGGTCGACCCGGACCGGGAAGACCGTCAGCATGCCCAGGGCGAAGCGGAGGCCGGTCACGACAGGATGCGGCCCGCCACGATCAGGGCGGTCTCCTCGGACTCGGCGGCCAGCCGCTGGTTGAGCTCGCCCAGCAGGTCGCGGAACAGTCGGCCCGAGGTGGTCGTGGGCACCAGGGACAGCCCCACCTCGTCGGAGACGGCGACCACGGTGGCCCGGGTGCCGCGCCAGGCCTGGACCAGGTCGTCGAACCAGGGGCGCACGGCGGCGGGCTCCTCCCAGGCACGGCAGCGGTCCATCACGGCCGCGACCCAGGTGCCGAAGCCGTCGACCAGCAGTGCCCCGGTCTCGGTGCGCAGGGCCTCGGCGACCTCCACGGTCTCCAGGGTGCGCCACCAGGACGGGCGGCGGCCCTGGTGGGTGTGCACGCGGGCTGCCCACTCGGGGTCGGCCTCCGCCGGCAGCGGACCGGTGGCCGCGTAGGTGACCTGCGGGTGGGCGATCAGGCGCAGTTCCGCCTCGGCTGACTTGCCCGACCGTGAGCCGCCGAGCAGCAGGGTCCGGTGCGGGCCGGTCGGCGGCCGCAGCCACAGCGCCAGGCGGCGCTCCAGTTCACGTTCGGAGGCGACCCGGTGATCGACATGCACGGCGTGCACCTGGGTGCCCGTGCGCACCGCGCCGATGCGGCGCAGATGGCCCAGATGCTCCGGCCGGCCGATCAGGTCGAGGAAGACCGCGTCGTAGCCGGTGCCGGCCACCGGCTCGGGCATGGCCCCGGCGCCGGCGGCCACCAGCAGCCGCCCGCCCGACGGCGCGAGGACGTCGAATCCGCCCTGGACCTCCCGCGGCGTGAGGGCCTCCAGCGGGACTCCGTCCACCCGGATCCGGGTGGGTGCGTGGGCGGTTCCGGCCGTCCGGAGGCGGGAACAGGAGGCGCAGCGGCAGTCCTGCTCGGGCCAGCCCCGTGGGCCGGCCGAGGCTTCGATCACTATCTCCATGGCGACAGGCACTCTACGCAACGGATGATCGCGGGATAGTCTGCAACGAGTCTGCTTTTGAGGGAGTCTGGCGAAAATGGCGTGGAACTGGCAGTACGAGAAGACCGACGGCACCGTGATCCCGATGGCGGGCATGGAGGCACCGTACGACCAGCAGGAAGTTCAGACGACCCAGGCCGACGCCGAGTCCTGGCTGGGCGAGCACTGGCGCGCGCTGGCCGACGCGGGCGTCGTCCAGGTCAGGCTGCTGGACGACGACCGGGTCGTGTACGGGCCGCTCGAGCTGAAGCTGGTCTGACCTAGGGACGCCGGGCGGGCGACTCGGTCTTGGCCGGGTCGCGGGTGACGCTGTCGCCGAGGACCTCGTCGATCCGCTTCAGGACCTCGGCGTCGAGCCTGACCCCGGCGGCCTTGACGTTGTCGCGGACCTGCTCGGGACGCGAGGCCCCGACGATCGCGGCCGAGACGTTCGGGTTCTGCAGCACCCAGGCGACCGAGAGCTGGGCCATCGTCAGGCCGACCTCCTGGGCGATCGGCTTCAGGTTCTGCACCCGGGTCAGGATCTCGTCCTGCAGCCAGACCGAGACGAAACCAGCCCCGCTGGCCTCGTCGGTGGCCCGTGAGCCCGCCGGCGGCGGCGAGCCTGGCAGGTACTTGCCGGTCAGCACGCCCTGGGCGATCGGGGACCAGACGATCTGGCCGATACCCTCGGCGGTGCACAGCGGGACGATCTCCTCCTCGATGACCCGCCACAGCATCGAGTACTGGGGCTGGCTGGAGATGATCCGGTCGAACCCCATCTCCTCGGCGATCTCCAGCGCCCGCATGATCTCCTCGGCCCGCCACTCGGACACGCCGATGTACAGGGCCTTGCCCTGCCGGACGATGTCCTCGAACGCCCGCAGGGTCTCCTCCAGCGGCGTCTCGTGGTCGAACCGGTGCGCCTGGTAGAGGTCGACGTAGTCGGTGTCGAGCCGGCGGAGAGACCCGTTGATCGACTCCATGATGTGCTTGCGGGACAGGCCGCGGTCGTTGGGCCCGGAGCCGGTCGGCCAGTAGACCTTGGTAAAGATCTCCAGGCCCTCGCGGCGCTGCCCCTTGAGGGCCCGGCCGAGCACGGCCTCGGCCCTGGTCCCCGCATAGACGTCCGCGGTGTCGAACGTGGTGATCCCCTCGTCGAGGGCGGCGTGCACGCAGGCGTGCGCCGAGTCCTCCTCGACCTGCGAACCGTGCGTGATCCAGTTGCCGTACGCGATCTCGCTGATCTTCAGGCCGCTACGGCCCAGGTTACGGAACTCCATCGAAATCCAGCCTTGTCGTCTCGAAGCCCCGGAGGGCCGGAGGTGAAGGCCCCGGGGCTGATGGCAGTCTTGTCTATACCTTGTCCCGGTCGCCCGGCTTGAGCACGGGGGCGGGCAGCCGCAGTCGGCGCATCTGCAGTGAGCGCAGCGCGGCGTACATCCCGACGCCCTTGAGGTCCTCCTCCGGCAGCCGCTCGGCGGCGAGCCTGCGCACCGACCTGCTGATCATGAAGCCCTCGATCAGCAGCCCGCCCAGGATGAACGGGGTCAGCAGCGCCATGATCGGCGAAATGAACTGCAGCGCGAACGTGATCAGGACCAGGTACATCATGTACGAGCCGACGGTGCGCCGGGAGTCCACGAAGTCGCGGGCGAGCTTGCGGGCCGGGCCCTGGTCGCGCTTGGGCAGGTATTTACTCTCACCCCGCGCCATGCCCGCCTTGGCCTTGACCCGCTGCTCGGCCTGGCGTTCCCGGGTGAGCCGGTAGGCCTCTTTGCGGTCCTTGGGGGCGGACACGAGCGTACGGCGCTTCTCGGCCTCGCTGCGCTTGGGCGTGGGACGACCCTTGCCGCCCTCTTTGGAGGGGGACGGGTTCTCTACTGGGGCGGCGGTCTCTGCGCGGCGTCGGAACACAAGCACCAGGATAGGAGATCCTGCTCAGCAGGCGGAACCGCAGAGGCGGCCTGTGCGTCAAGAGCGTAGGGTGATATCAGCCCCAGCAGTGGCTGACACGGGTTGAGTTCAACGGGCTCGGCGGGCACGCCGCACATCACGAAGGGACGTCCGCGCGCGATGAGCGTGATGAAGCGAATGTCGATGATCTTCAAGTCCAAGGCCAACAACGCGCTGGACCGGATGGAAGATCCGCGGGAGACCCTCGACTACTCCTACCAGCGACAGCTTGAGATGTTGCAGAAGGTGCGGCGCGGCGTAGCCGACGTCGCCACCTCCCGCAAACGGCTGGAGCTGCAGATAACGAAGCTCGAGGCCGATCACAACAAACTGACCGAGCAGGGCAAGCAGGCCCTGCAGGTGGGCCGGGAGGACCTCGCTAGGGAGGCGCTGACCCGCCGGGCCAACCTCGACGGACAGCTCGGCGAGCTGCGGGTGCAGTACCAGCAGCTCCAGGGCGAGGAGGAGAAGCTCACGCTCGCCTCCCAGCGGTTGCAGGCCAAGGTCGACGCCTTCCGCACCCGCAAGGAGACCATCAAGGCGACCTACACCGCGGCCGAGGCCCAGACCCGGATCAACGAGGCCTTCAGCGGCATCTCCGAGGAGATGGGCGATGTCGGCCTCGCCGTGCAGCGCGCCGAGGACAAGACCGCGCAGATGCAGGCCAGGGCCGGCGCGATCGACGAGTTGCTGGCCTCGGGAGCCCTTGAGGACTTCTCCGGCCCGCGGGACGACATCCAGGCGGAGCTCAACCGGGTCGGCACCACCTCGGGGGTGGACGCGGAGCTGGAGCGGCTCAAGGCCGAACTCGGCCAGGGCTCGCCCGCTCCCAAGCAGCTCGACCCCGGGCAGGGAACATGATCGTCAGAATCATGGGGGAGGGGCAGGTCGAGGTCGCGGGAGCCGAGCTCGAAGCGCTCAACATCCTGGACGACCAGCTCGAGGCGGCCATTGTGGCGGGCGACGAGAGCGGTTTCCGGACCGCGCTCGAAGCACTGCTCGACAGCGTGCGCCAGGTCGGCAAGGTCCTTCCCGCCGACAGTCTCGAACCCTCCGACCTGGTGCTCCCGCCGGTGGACGCCGAAATGGAGGAGGTCCGGGCCATGCTCGGCGACGAGGGTCTGATCCCGGACTAGTATTTGGCACTGCTTTTACACCCGGCGTCCAACAGGGCGCCGGGTGTCTTGCTTTGATGGCAAGCATGATCAGAACAGGGATTACGGCGGCGCTCGGCGCCGCCTTGGCGGTCTGCCTGCTGCCGGGCATCGCCCAGGCCGCGGCGAGGACGGACACGGTCAGCGTGGACGGCGAGGGCAAGGTGCCGGTCAAGCCGGACATCATGATCCTCCGGACCGGCGTGGAGGTCCGCAGGCCCACCGTGGCCGAGGCCTACAAGCAGACCGGCGAGGCCGCCGCACGGCTGGTCACGGTGCTGTTGAACGCCGGGATCGCCAAGAAGGACATCACGACGCAGGAACTGTCCATGCGGCCCGAGTACGTCAAGGACGCCTACCCGCAGGTCGAGGGCTACCTGGGCACCGAGAACCTCAGCGCGGTCGTGCGGCGGCTCGACCAGGCCGAGGAGGTGCTCAAGGCCGCGGCGGGCACCGGCGACGAGGTCCGCTTCGACGGGATCACCTTCGACAGGGCCGATTCGTCCCAGGAGGAGGCCGCCGCCCGGGAACTGGCGTTCCGGCACGCCGAGGCCAAGGCGAAGCAGTTCGCCAAGCTCGGGCGGCGCAAGCTCGGCCGACTGATCTCGATCTCGGCCCAGGCTGTTGACCCGAGCCCGCCGCACATCCTCAACTACCCCAAAGCCGCGATCATGGCCGACTCCGGCGCGATCCAACCCGGTGAGGGCTCGATGCGCGTCACCGTCCACCTCGTCTACGCCCTGGCCTGAGAGACGCCGGATGCCCCCGCGGGGGCATCCGGCTGTCCTACGGCAGCGCCAGCATCTGGTCCAGTGCCAGCCTGGCGTAGTGCGCGGTCTCCCCGTCGACCTTGATCTGGTTGGTCACTTCGCCCTTGACCAGGGACTCCAGCGTCCAGACCAGGTGCGGCAGGTCGATCCGGTTCATGGTCGAGCAGTAGCAGACGGCCTTGTCCAGGAACATGATGTTCTTGTCCGGGTGGGCGCCGGCCAGCCGCTGGACCAGGTTGAGCTCGGTGCCGATCGCCCAGGCCGAACCGGGTTCGGCGGCGTCGAGCATCCTGATGATGTACTCGGTCGACCCGACGAAGTCGGCGGCCGTCACCACCTCGTGCGTGCACTCGGGGTGGACGAGCACGTTCACGCCGGGGACCCGGGCCCGCACGTCCTCGACCGACTTCACGGTGAAGCGGCCGTGGACCGAGCAGTGGCCCTTCCAGAGGATCATCTTGGCGTCGCGGAGCTGCTCGACGGTGAGGCCGCCGCCGGGGCGGTGCGGGTTGTAGACCACGCAGTCCTCGAGTGACAGGCCCATCTCCAGCA
>JBDSTJ010000519.1:0-4978 GCA_039928335.1 Streptosporangiaceae bacterium
CAGGATCCAGTCGGACAAGCGCGTCAACTGAACTTTTTGAGCGCTTCCTTGACGACAGTCGCTGCCGTTTGCAGGTCGGCCGTGAGGAGTTTGTCCGGCTCCTTGGTGTAATGCTGGCTGAAGCTCACCGTGACGATCACGTTTCGAACCCGGCTCTGGACCCGGGACGTCACCGTCCTCTCGTCACCCTTGTCGACCATGAACCGCTGGAACGCCTCTTCGCCCAGCCCCGCCACGGTCCCGAACCTGCGGGTCGTCGACGAGGTGTCCTTCTGCTGGAACTGTTTGTCCTGGACGAACGCCCACTTGGCCTCGCCGATCGGGTCGATCGTGTTCACCGCCGAGGCGATCCTGGTCTCCAGGCGCACATAACGGAACGTGGCCCCGGCTGGCGACTGGTAGCCGCACGATCCACCCCGGGCGCTGCCGTACTCCTCCCTGGTGCCCTTGGGCACCACCTTGAGGAACACCTCCTCCGGCACCGTCGAGCAGGTGCCCGGCACGGTCTCGAGCGCATCACCCGCAGCGGCCGTGGCACTCCTCGGTCCCTGGGTGGGCGCCGTGGGCGTCTCGGTCGCGGACTCCTGCGGGGTGGGAGTCTGGGTGGTGGGCGTCCCGGTGGGCGCGGGCTCGGCCGGGCGGATCGGGCTCGGCTGACGGGAGGGTGACACCGCGAGGCCCGAGCCGCCGACCACGGGCACGACGAAGAAGACCGCCGCCGCGGCCAGCAGGACGGCCGTCACCACGACGACCAGGACTCTCGGCCTGGGCCATCGCGAGGACGTCGGAGGTTCGGGAGGCGAATAAACCCGGTCGAAGTCGGCGCGCACTCCTCGAAAGTACGGACCCGGACGGGGTTTTGTCAGTAGCACCGGAGACAATGACGGAATGCGTCTCACCAAGATCGCTGCAACCTGGCGTGCTGTGGCCGGGACGGCGGCGCGCAAGGAGAAGACCGCACTGATCGCCCGATGCCTGCGGGACGCCGGCCCGGGTGAGGTGGCGGTCACGGTCAGCTATCTGTCAGGTGAGCTGCCCCAGCGTCAGATCGGTGTCGGTGATGCCGCACTGCGGGACCTCCCCGCCCCCGCGGCGGCCCCGACCCTGACCGTCGCAACGGTCGACGCCGTTTTCCGTGAGATCGGGGGGACCGCAGGTTCCGGCTCGGTCACGGCCCGGCGTGCGCTGTTGCACTCGTTGCTGGCCGAAGCCACCCAGGAGGAGCAGGAATTCCTGATCCGGCTGCTCGCCGGCGAGCTGCGGCAGGGCGCTCTCGACGGAGTGATGGCCGACGCCGTGGCCACCGCCGCCGGAGTGCCGCTGGCGGCCGTGCGACGGGCCCTGATGCTCCGGGGAGCCCTCCCACCGGTCGCGGTGGCCGCGCTGGCGGGCGGCGCCGGGGCTCTGGCCGAGTTCACCCTCCAGGTCGGACGCCCGGTCAAGCCGATGCTGGCCTCGGCCGCGCCCTCGGTCGAGGAGGCGCTGGCCGGGGAGATGGCCGTCGAATGGAAGATCGACGGCATCCGGGCACAGATCCACAAGCTCGGAGCCGAGGTCCGGGTGTTCACCCGGACCCTGCAGGAGATGACCGGCCGGGTACCCGAGATCGTCGAGGCGGTCCGGGAACTGCCCGCGCGGTCCGCGGTGCTCGACGGCGAGCTGATCCTGCTGCGTCCCGACGACCGCCCGGAGCGGTTCGAGGTGACCGCCTCCCGCACCAGCAGGCACGACGTCACCGGCGGGCTGTCGCTGTTCCTGTTCGACATCCTGCACTTGGACGGCGCCGACCTGCTCGACGCGCCCGGATCCGCACGGCAGGAGGCCCTCGTCAGGGCGGTCCCCGCATCCCTGCGGACCCCGAGACTCGTGACCGCCTCGGTCGAGGAGGCCCGGGGCTTCTTCGCCGACGCCGTCGCCCGGGGGCACGAGGGCGTGGTCGTGAAGTCGCTCGACTCCCCCTACACCGCGGGCCGCAGGGGCGCGGGCTGGATCAAGGTCAAGCCGCGGCACACCCTGGACCTGGTGGTCCTCGCGGTCGAGTGGGGTCACGGCCGCCGCCAGGGCCTGCTGTCCAACCTCCACCTGGGCGCGCGCGACCCCGAGACCGGCGGGTTCGTGATGCTCGGCAAGACGTTCAAGGGCCTCACCGACACACTGCTGGCCTGGCAGACCGAACGCTTCCAGGAGCTCAGGGTCGGCGACGACGGCTGGACCGTCCGGGTCCGCCCCGAGCAGGTCGTCGAGATCGCCCTCGACGGGATCCAGCGCAGCACCCGCTACCCGGCCGGGATGGCCCTGCGCTTCGCCCGTGTCCTGCGGTACCGCGACGACAAGACCGCCGCCGAGGCCGACACCGTCGAGACGGTGAGGGCACTGTTCAAGAACTGACGTGGATCGGGTTGAGGAGGTCGAGACAGAAGGTGAGAGCCCTCTGCCCGGCTAGGACTTCAGATACTCGCTCAGTTCGACCAGGCCGGGGCCGATGTCGATCCCCTGCTCGGCGAGCCAGGTGTCCGAGCCGTAGGTCCGGGCATAGCGTTCGCCGCCGTCGCAGATCAGGGTGACCACGCTCCCGCGCTCGCCGCGCGCCCGCATCTCGTTGATGATCTGCAACGCGCCCCACACGTTGGTCCCGGTCGAGCCGCCGACGCTCAGGCCGGTCACCGAGGAGGTCCAGCGCATGGTCGCGATCGACAGGGCGTCGGGAACCCGGAACATCCGGTCGATCACCGTCGGGATGAAGGACGGCTCCACCCGGGGCCGGCCGATGCCCTCGATCCGCGAGCCCCGCGCGGTCAACGTCATGTCACCGGTCACCCAGGCGTCGTAGAACGCCGAGCCCTCGGGGTCCACGACGGCGAGCCGGGTCTGCAGGCGCTTGTAGCGTACGTAGCGGCCGATGGTCGCCGCCGTGCCGCCCGTACCGGCGCTGACGACCACCCAGGACGGCTCGGGGAAGCGTTCCAGTGCGAGCTGCTCATAGATCGAGGCGGCGATGTTGTTGTTGGCCCGCCAGTCCGTGGCCCGCTCGGCGTGGGTGAACTGGTCCATGTAGTGACCGCCGGTGTCCTTCGCGAGGCGCTCGGCCTCGGCATAGATCAGCGAGCCGTTGTCCACGAAGTGGCACTCACCACCCTGGAACTCGATCAGCGCGCACTTCTCCTTGCTGGTCGACCTGGGCATCACCGCGACGAAGGGCAGCCCGAGCAGCCGGGCGAAATAGGCTTCGCTCACCGCCGTGGATCCGCTGGAAGCCTCGATGACCGGGGCTCCCTCGCGGATCCAGCCGTTGGCGAGGGCGTAGAGGAACAGCGAGCGGGCCAGCCGGTGCTTGAGTGATCCGGTCGGGTGCACCGACTCGTCCTTGAGATAGAGGTCCACGCCCCACTCCTCGGGCAGCGGGAACACGTGCAGGTGCGTGTCGGCACTCCGGTTGGCGTCCGCCTCGACCTTCCGGATCGCCTCGGCGATCCAGGATCTGCGTGCCGGTTCGCATCTGTCGACGACGTCCATCTGTTGACCCCCTGGTAGACACCCAAGGCTACGGGTGCCGGGATCCCCGGCCGCATGATGGCTCAGCTCATGGTGCTTCTTCGCCTTCTCGGTCGTCTCGGTATTCGCCGGGGCGGTGTTCGCCGCAATCCGCTGAGCGTTTCGCTTAGAGTGGGAGATCCGCGGCTGAGGGGTACGGATGCAATCGTTGATCATCGTGGGCGGCGTGCTGCTCTTTTTCGTGCTGCTCATGCTTTCGATCGCGTTGCACGAGCTCGGGCACATGATGTTCGCCAAGAAGTTCGGTGTGCGCGTCACCCAGTACATGGTGGGTTTCGGCCCGACCATCAAGTCCTGGCGGCGCGGTGACACCGAGTACGGGTTCAAGTGGATCCCGCTCGGCGGCTACATCCGGATGATCGGCATGCTCCCGCCGCGCAAGTCCGACCCCGACGGCATGATCCGCAACTACTCCACCGGCCGGTTCCAGATGCTGATCGACTCGGCGCGGGACGGTGCACTGGAGGAGGTCGGGCCCGGAGACGACAAGCGTGTCTTCTACGCCAAGAAGTGGTGGCAGAAGCTGATCATCATGTTCGCCGGCCCCGCCATGAACCTGATGCTCGCCGTGGTCTTCTTCGCCATCCTGATCATGGGCATCGGGATCAACAGGCCGGTACCGGTGATCAGTTCGGTGGCCAAGTGCACGATCTCGGTGAAGCAGGCCATCGAGGCCAACGGCAGGGAGCACCAGTGCACCGCCGCCGAGACCGCGCTCTCCACCCCTGCGGCCAAGGCCGGGCTGCGGGCCGGTGACCGATTCGTCTCCTACAACGGGAAGAAGATCGGCGAGTACTCCGAGCTCCAGAAGCTGATCCGGGCCACCCCCAACCAGACGGTCCCCGCGGTGATCGAGCGCGACGGCACGCAGGTGGCCGTGCAGATCCCGGTGACCGCCAACCAGCTGCTCGACCTCAACGACCCCACCAAGGTCGTCGACGCGGGATTCGTGGGCTTCACCGCGCTCACCGGCTATGTCCGGGGCGGCCCCGGCGACGTAGTGGTCCAGCTGGGTGACATGACCACCCGTACCCTCGAGGCCTTCGCGCATCTCCCGCAGAAGATGGTCGGGGTGTGGCAGGCCGCGTTCAGCGGCGAGAAGCGCGACCCCAACGGGCCGATCGGCGTGGTGGGGGCCAGCCGCCTGGGCGGGGAGATCCTCGCTTCGGAGAGTCCCGGCAAGGCCAAGGTCGTCCAGTTCCTCGGGCTGCTGGCCTCGATCAACTTCGCGGTCGGCATGTTCAACCTGATCCCGCTGCTGCCGCTGGACGGCGGGCACATGGCCGGAGCAATCTGGGAGGGTGTCAAGCGGGGCTGGGCCAGGATCGTACGGCGACCGGATCCAGGCTACGTCGACGTGGCCAAGCTGCTGCCGCTGACCTACGTGATGAGCCTGGTCTTCCTGGTCATGGGCGCGCTGCTGGTC
>JBDSTJ010000520.1:0-3592 GCA_039928335.1 Streptosporangiaceae bacterium
CCCCGCCCTCTCCCTGCCATCCGGCGAACCGCCCCTGGACACTCTCCTGGACGAGAGTTCCGGGCAGCTCGGCCAACGCGCCGTCGGCCGTCCGGATCCGGATCCTCTCCTCCTCCGGTTCCGCGTCCTCAGCTGCGGATTCGGGAGTGGGAACGCCCCATATCCGGAATTCGTCGTTCCCGGCGAACCCCGTCGTCCGCTCCTCGAGGATCGCCCCGATCCGCTGACCACGGGTGTCCAGCCGGACGATGTGACTTCCCTGATCGCGCTTGCCGGGCAGCGCGACCCGCTCCGCGGCGAGGAACCCGTCCTTGATCGGCCACAGACCGGCGGTGTCGCGTCGCCAGAGCGTCGCTCCGCCGCCGTCGAGAGCGGCGGAGTAGACGCCGACCCCCAGACTCTTCTGCGTGGATCCGTAACCTGCGGTCCACCACACCCGATCGCCCTTGATGACCAGCGAGGAGATCTCCTTCGGCAACAGGCTGCCGTCTTGGAACTGGCCGTTCCTCGCGATGAGACGCTTCACCCCGGTCTTGAGGTCGAAGATCTGAAGAGTCCAGTCAAGGAACTCACCGTTGGACGATCCTTCGGCCCAGACAACGTACCTGCCGTCGGTGACCGTCTCGCTGGCCTGGATCGTCGCCAGGAAATTCCCCCCACCCGGATAGGTCGCCAGCGTCCGCACGACCCTGCGCCCGACGGGATCGTAGATCACGAGGCTGCGTTCCACGTGTCTCTCATCTTCGATCGATCCGATGATCCGGCCCTCGGCATCCACCGTGTCGGGGTACAGCCAGCGGTTCACGCCGACCTTGCTCGAGGAGCGCGTCACCGTGATGTTCTTCGAGGGATACGCCTCCGCCAGAGACTGCACCACCCGGATCTTCGCGGTGGGCTGTGACGGCGGCGTGCTCGGGGCTCCGGTCGGAACAGCGGACGGTGACGGTGAAGGGGTCCCCGTCACCGGTGCCGCACTGGACTGGACCGACTCGGTGGGCGTTGGCTGTTCTTGGGCGCTGCAGGCCGCAGTGGTCATGAAGACCACTGCGGCCAGACCCAGTGCGTGCTTACGCAAGAGGTACCGTTCCTACCAGACGATTCCGTTGGAGGTCGCCAGCGTCTTCGCCCTGGCCCAGGTGACCCACTGCTTGCCGCTGGTCAGGCTCGACGACCATGAGACGGCAGCGGACTTGTACACCGAGTCGACGTACTTCACCTTGTCCTTGTCATAGCCGTAGATGGCCACCCAGTGTCCGCGGGTCTTGTTGTTCGGGTGCTGACGGTAGACCTCGGCGGAGCCTGCGAAATAGACGCCGTTCATCGCGGCCGGCACCTGAAGGTCGATGTTAAGCCGGACCGCTGTCTTGAGGTAGGCCAGACTGGGCTTGTGCTTTCCGATGTAGGTGTTGATCCGCCGGGAGGTGCCCTGGTACTTATTCATGGCCTTCTGGTACGAACCGCGACTCCAGTCCGTCGCGTTGTCAGTGTTGGTCCACATCCAGCCGTCCTTCGCGAACAGAGCCTGCGACTCGAGGCTCGCGTAGGGGAAAGGCGGCCCATTGTTGTCGAGTCGGTTGAGGAGCGCCTTGGCGATCGTCACCCCGGAGGCCGGGCCGCAGTATGAGGCCTTCTTCTGCGGATACTGCTTGATCGTGGAGATGTTGTTCGCCGTGCGCGCCATCACGGCGTAGGTCGGGGCCTTGAGCCCGTCCCCGATGCGCACCTGCTCGCCGCTCAACGTGACGACCTGGGTCGCCAACGCCTGGTGCCCCGAGACGAAGGAGGAGTAGGCGGCGGGCTGGGCCATCGCCAACCGTTCGGGTTCGGAGAGGCTTTCCAGCGAGACCACGGCGTTGCTGTAGGACACGGCGAACTGTTCCTTGGCGGTCCGGGCCGCCAGTTCGTCGGCCTCCACACCGGCGCTGTCCTCCGGAACGGAGACGATGCCGCCGCCGGTGTCGTCGCCGCTGTCCGGCTCGACGTACTCGCCGTCGTCGCAGGACAGGTCCTCGGGTTCCGCTTCGGTCACCCCGCCGCCGGTGCGAGCGCACGCGCCGCCGCCGCCGATGTAGTAACCCCGCGCGGAGACCTCGAGGTGCACGGTCCCGTAGCTGTGGTTGGTGATCTTCACCCGGCCGCTGGGACTGGGAATGGCGTTGTCGAAGCCGACATTGCTCTCGTTGGGGGTGAAGCTCACGGTGGACAGCCAGGGGTCGTCCTGGTCGGCCGCGAACACCGAGACCCAGCCCGCGTTGGTGGGCTGCCTGACATTGACGGCGAGTGCCACAGCGTCGATGTCGACGGGGTTCTGGCCGGTGAAACCGGTGGCGTCGATGATGATCGAGCCTCCCGCGGGGATCTGAGCGGTGCTACCGCCAGCGACTCCGGTCCCGTCCATGGTCTGGAGGATGACCTTGGTCGGAACCGTCTGCAGCTTGCCGCCGCTGCCGGACCAGTTGAAGTAGCCGCGCACGGAGACCGAGACGTTCACGGTGCCGTTGCTGTTGTTCTCGATCGTCAGTTTGCCGGTGCCCGACATCTGGGCGATCGTGAAGGCGCTGTCCTGCTCGCCGGTCACGAAGTTGATGACGGGCGAGCTCTCGGGGGCGTCCGACGGGTGGATGCCGAGGCTGCCCGCCTGGGTCTGGTCGGCCGCGACCACGTTGAGGGCCACCGCCCCGGCGTCGCTCGCGATGCCGTTGAGGCCGTTGACATCGATGGTCACGGCGCCGTGGGCGGGAATCGGCGAGGTGCGTGCCGGAGTTCCCGTCGCGGTCCGGGTGTCGTAGAGCACGGAGCTCTGAACCGGCTGGTATCCGGTCTTGCCGCCGGGCTGGTCGGCGTTGATGAAGTACCCGTCGGTGGAGATCGAGACGTGGACCGGCGAACTGCTGTGGTTGAACAGCGTGGTCCTGCGGGTTGGGGTGATGCGGGTGAAGTCGGCGGCGGTCACCGTCTCACCGGCGGTGTACACGGCCGTGGAGACGTTGACCGACTCGCCGGACGGGTAGACGGCCAGCCATCCGGCGGCGGCCGGGGTGTGCACGGTGATCGTCGTGGAGACGGCCTTGACGCCCCAGTCGGGGATTCCGGCCCGGCCGATCAGCTGGACGGTTATCGAGCTGTTCGCGGGGATCTGGCCAGCGGCGCCGCTGTCAGTTCCCGCTCCCGTCCTGGTGTCCAGGATCGGGGTCTGCCACAAGGGCGCGAACTGGCCGTCATTGGAGGCATCCGCGACCGCGGGAATGGCCGTCAGCCCCGTCACGGTGGAGACCGCTGTGAGGACAGCGGTCAACAGGGCCACCGCCCGGATGAGATGCCGACGAGGGGAGGTGGCAAACAGATCTCCTTAGGAAGCCCAAAAGGCGGATAAAGCACGCCTAAATGGGAAATTACGGCGATCCTAGCAGTATGTAGTCTAGAGCGCATTTGAGATATAGGTCCACTATCTTGCCTAGCCTCGATCTTTCGTGAGGCCGGTCTGGTCGCGTAGCGACCGGGCCGGTCTTTGTTTTCACCGGCAGGTCGTGGTGGTGGCCCAGCTATCGCGCTGGGGTGCGGGGTTCCGGCCCTGGTGGTGGCCGCTCGCCGT
>JBDSTJ010000521.1:0-11513 GCA_039928335.1 Streptosporangiaceae bacterium
GGACTCGTCGGGACGGTCGTGCTCGACCAGGATCGGGGCCAGCGCGGCGAGGGCCCGGTCGTGGTCGCCCTCGGTCAGGGCGAGCTCGGCCTCCAGCCGGAAGATCGGGATCATCTCCTGCCACACCGGCATGGGCCTGAGCCGCGACGACGTGCTCGGGCAGGCGCTCCCCCTCCCGGTCGGTGACTACCTGGCCGAGTCCGCGGAGGAGGAACTGGTCATGTACGCCGACAAGTTCCACAGCAAGACCACCCCGCCGACCTTCCTGACCGCTGCCACCTATGCCAGGAGCATCCGCCGCTACGGCGAGGACAAGGCGGCGAAGTTCTCGGCCCTGCGCGACCAGTACGGCGAACCGGACTTCCAGCCCCTGGTCAGCGCCTACGGCCACGGACTGGTGTGAGTCAGCCCGCGGAAGGTCGCCAGGAGTCGGGCCGCCACGCCGCCCAGCCGCCGAGGTAGGACGGTTGGGCCAGGGCCAGGTGCCAACCGGTCCGGGCTGCGGGCCAGCTGCGGTGCGGGTCGCTCTTGCGGTCCCACGGGACGATGATCAGCGAGATGCCGGGGGCGGGCGCGCCCCGGTAGCCGGGGTTGAACGGGGTCAGCCCGCCGCGCACCTGGAAGGCGTGCGAGGTCCAGATCTGCCAGGGCATACCCGGGTAGGTCATGGCGACCCGGTCGTCCGGGCGCAGCCCGACGGTCCGCAGCGACGTCGCCGCACCGAACCGGGCGTCCCACCGGTCGGTCACCCGCTGGTCCACGACGGCGATCAGGACGATCGACAGGACGCTCAGCGCGCAGCCGGTCGCCAGGACCGCCCGTCGCCGGCCGAACCCGACCCGGGCGACCAGGACGAGGGCGAACAGCAGCAGCGCCATCCAGGTGCCGCGCCACAGCGGAAGACCGTCCCACTCCCCGCTCAGGAACGCCATCTCCGGGAAGTCGTAGTTGCTGTAGCTGCGGGTGGCGAGCCGGTCGCCGGCGTACAGGCAGACCACGCCGAGGGTGGCGACCGCGGCACCGGCCAAGCCCAGCATGCTCCGGGACAGCACCGGCAGCGGCATGCGGCTCAGCGCGGCGGCTCCGGCGGCCACGAGCACGGGCGTCAACGGCAGCAGGTAGCGGCCGTAGGCGTAGTTGCCGACCGTCCCCTCGTCGGGCAACGCCAGCGACATCACCACCGCGATGACCCCCGCCACCACCAGCACGGCCCCGGCCGTCACCCGGTCCGCCCACGCCGAGGTCCGCCGCACCGCGACCGACACCAGCACGAGCACGCCCAGCCCACCGAGCCCCCAGGTGGAGACGATCAGGTACCAGGCCTTGCCCGCGCCGAGCGTGCCCGCCCAGGCGAGCCCGGACACCGAGGTGAGCCGGTCGGTGAGGTAGGGCAGGAACGCGAACGATCCCGCCGGGTAGATCCGTGCCTCGACCCACCGGTTGAGCAGCCATCCCGCGAGCCCGCCGGCCAGCGGCACGAGCACGGTCACCGGCCCGCGGCCTGGACGCCGCCGCAGGAGCACCAGCCCGACCAGACCGAGGTGCACGATCAGGACGACCATCCCCCTGCTGTGGATGGTCGAGGCGTAGGCGGCCAGTGCGCCCGCCGCGACGGAGGCCCAGGCCGTCCCGGATCTCAACCAGGTGTGCACGAGCAGCACCCAGCCGGTGACGATCACGGTGAGCAGCATGTCGCTGAGCGCGAACTGCGACCAGTAGACCAGGCCCGGCAGCAGCGCCCCGGCGTTGGCCATCACGAAGGCCGGCCACCGCGTCATCCCCATCCGGCGCATCAGCCCGAACATCAGCAGGAGCAGGCCCGCGCCGAGCAGGGCGTTGATCCCGAGCACGACGCGGTACCCCGCCGCCGGATCGGGGGCCAACCACGACACCGGGGCGATGAGCAGCCCGTAGCCGGCCTGGTAGAAGGTGCGGCCGGACAGGTCGCCGGCCGCGCCTCCAGACAGCAGCCGACCGGCCAGCAGGTAGCCGGTCTCGTCCGGCACCATCGTCGGCACGGTCCGTCCCGCCGACAACAGGAGCCGCAGCAGGAACTGGGTGAGCAGTCCCCCCGCCAACAGATACGGCCACCAGACCAGGCGGCGCCCGCGCGTGGGCTCGGCCGTTCGCGGCGGAGCCACCATGAGTACGTTCACGGGTGCGAAGAGTAGCGACCCGGTCGCGGCCGGTACAGCTCTGCGGCGCGTGTCCCGGTCAGGACTGAGCGGCGATGACCTTCTCCATCGCGTCGAAGAAGCCGTTGTAGCCCAGGATCGTCTGGGCGCGCTGCTCCTGGGTGAAGTGGCCGGCGATCTGGGTGAGCGTCATCTCGGTGCCACCGTCGACCTCGACGAGGTCGACGGTGAGGGGCGCGCCGGCCGGGGCCGACGGGTCGTCGGTCATGGTCATGGCCAGGCGGGTGAACGGGTTGACCTCGGTGTACTCGCCGACCCAGAAGATCTTGTGGCCGCTGGGCAAATGCATCACCGCGTTCCACGCGCCGCCGACCCGGACGTCCATCGCGAGGGTGTCGAGGGGGACGTCGACGGCCTCACTGCCGAACCAGACGGAGAACTGCTCCGGCTTGGTCCAGGCCCCGAAGACGAGCTCGGGGGAAGCGGCGAAGGTGCGGGTGATGATCAGGGGCTCAGTCATGTGTCTTTCTCCGTCTGGTCGGGTTGCTGAAGTCCGTCGAGGAAACCGGCGAGCGAGTCGAAGCTCGCGGACCAGAACCGGGCGTAGTCGCCGATCCAGTCCGAGGCCTCGGCCAGCGGCCGTGCGTCGAGCTGCGCCGGCCGGTACTGGGCGTCGCGCCCCCGGCTGACGAGCCCGGCGTTCTCCAGTACCCGCAGGTGTTTGGAGATCGCCGCGAAGCTCAGCTCGAACGGTTGGGCGAGCTGCCCGACCGTCGCCTCGCCCTGCGACAGCCGCGCGAGCATCGCGCGCCGAGTCGGGTCGGCGAGTGCCGCGAAGGTGCGGCTGAGCTGGTCGGTCGCCATGCGGCCCCTCATATTCAACTACTTGGTTCTCAACCGATGGGTTGAATATAGCGCACCGAACCACGGTGTCAAGACCCGGTCTGTTCTAGGCGGACTTGCGCGCGGCCGGCTTCTTGGCGGGAGCCTTCTTGACCGGCGGCTTCTTGACCGGGGCCTTCTTGTCGGGCGCGCGGCTCTGCTTCGCGGCCTCGACGCTGGCCCGCAGTGCCGCCAGCAGGTCCGTCGCGGCCGGCTCGGCCCTGGCCTCCTCCGGCTGGACGACCGCCCGGCCCTCCGCCTTGGCGTCGATGACGGCCTGGACGGCCTCCCGATAGGCGTCGGTGTACTCCGCCGGGTCGAAGTCACCGGCCATCGTCTCGATCAGAGAGGAGGCCATGGCCAGTTCCTGGGGCCGCACGTCGATCTTCTCGTTCAGGAAAGCGAACGCGGGCGCCCTGATCTCGTCCGGCCACAGCATGGTCTCCAGCACGAACACCCCGTCGGCGACCCGCAGCGTGGCGAGGGACTCACGGGACCGCAACGCGACCTTGACCACCGCGACCTGGCCGGACGTCGCCAGCGCGTCGCGGAGCAGGACGTAGGGCTTGCTGCCCTGCGCCTCCGGCTCCAGGTAGTAGGACTTCGCGAAGTAGATCGGGTCGACCTGCTCCATCGGCGTGAACTGCAGGACGTCGATCCGGCGCGACGTGGTCAGCGGCAGGTCCGCGAAGTCCTCGTCGGTCAGCACGACCATCTCGCCGGTGGCCAGCTCGTAGCCCTTGGCGAGGTCCCCGTAGGAGACCTCCTCCCCGCAGACCTGGCAGACGCGCTTGTACTTCACCCGGCCGCCGTCCTTGCGGTGGACCTGATGGAAGGACACGTCACGCTGCTCGGTCGCCGAATAGAGCTTCACCGGGATTGTGACCAGCCCGAAGGAGATCGCGCCCTTCCAGATACTGCGCATGATCTGCCCCTACCCAGCCGTACCGCGACTCATAGTCGCGAATAGGTGTGATTTGCGCGAGGTGTCTGGTTCCACGGGAAGGGTATTCAGGTCGTGTGGACGTGATCGAACCGATGCTGGCCACCCTCGGGGACATGCCAGAAGACCTGAACCAGTGGGCTCTCGAGCTCAAGTGGGACGGCGTTCGCGCGCTCTCCTACCTCTCCGGGGACGGGGTCAAAGTCTGTGGCCGTCGCGGCTCGGATGTGACCTCCCGCTACCCCGAACTCGCCGCCCTCGCCGACCTCATCCCCGCCCAGGAGGCCATCCTCGACGGCGAGATCGTCGCCTTCGCCGACGGCAAGCCCAGCTTCGAACGCCTCCAGCGCCGGATGCACGTGGCCCGGCCCGACCCGCAGCTGATCCGCTCCGTACCGATCCGGTACGTCGTCTTCGACCTGCTCGCACTGGACGGACGGTCGCTCTGCGACCTGCCCTACCGCGAGCGCAGAGCCCTCCTGCAGGAGCTCGACATCGCCGCCGGGCCGATCGAGGTGCCGCCCTACCTGCCCGCCGACGACGCCGAACAGGTCGTGGAACTCCTTGCCTACACCAAGGAGGAGCAGCTCGAGGGGCTCGTCGCCAAGCGGCTGGACTCCCGCTACCAGCCCGGTCGGCGCGTCACGACCTGGCGCAAGATCAAGAACGTGCTCGCCCAGGAGGTCGTGATCTGCGGCTGGCGGTCCGGCCAGGGCCGGCGGCTCGGCTCGGTGGGCTCCCTGCTGGTCGGGGTGTACGACGCGGGCGAGCTCACCTTCGCCGGGCACGTCGGCACCGGGTTCAGCGACGCGGCCCTCGACGAGATGTCCGCGCTGCTGGCCCCGCTGGCGCAGGACGCCAGCCCGTGCGCCGGGACGATCCCCCGGGAGATCGCCAAGGACGCGCACTGGGTCCGGCCCGTGCACGTGGGGGAGGTCGCGTTCGCCGAATGGACCAAGGACGGCCGGCTCCGCCACCCCTCCTGGCGCGGGCTGCGCCCAGACAAGGAGCCCGAAGATGCCGTCCGCGAGAGTTAGCGTCGAGGTCGGTGGCCGGCACCTGTCCCTGTCGAACCTCGACAAGCCGCTCTACCCGTCCTTCACCAAGGGCGAGATCATCGACTACTACACCCGGATCGCGCCGGTCCTGCTGCCGCATCTCAAGGACCGGCCGGTCACCCGGATCCGCTTCCCCAACGGCGTCGACGGCACCAGGTTCTTTGAGAAGAACGCCCCGCGCGGGGTCCCCGACTGGGTGCGCCGGGTCCGGATCGACACGCCCGGCGGCCGCAACGACTCGGTCGACTACGTGATGGTCGACGACCTGCCGACCCTGGTGTGGTGCGCGAACCTCGCCGCGCTGGAGCTGCACGTGCCGCAGTGGCGGGTCGGCTCCGCGCCCGACCTGATCGTCTTCGATCTCGACCCGGGCGAACCGGCCACGATCACCGAGGCGTGCACGGTCGCGCTGCTGCTCAAGGACCTGCTCGCCGAGGACGGACTGACCGCCTACCCCAAGACCAGCGGCAAGAAGGGCCTGCACCTGTACGTCCCGGTCGACGGGACGACCGACACCGCCGACTACGCCAGGCGGGCCGCCGCGCGGCTGGAGCAGGAGCACGGCGGGCTGGTCACCGGCAAGATGGAACGCCGGCTCCGACCGGGCAAGGTCTTCCTCGACTGGAGCCAGAACAGCGGGTCCAAGACGACCGTCGCCGCCTACTCGCTGCGGGCCGCCCCCGAGCCCTACGTCTCGACTCCGCTGTCCTGGGACGAGGTCGAGGATCCGGGCGACCTCCGGTTCACCGCCGAGGAGGTCCTGGAGCGGGTCGACAAGCACGGTGATCTGCTCGCCCCGCTTCTCGGTCGCTTAATGTCACCAAAAGCCTCCGGAGAGTCGCATGGTGGGTCACGATGGGCGAGTGGACTTTGAAGTCATAGTGCTGGGTGGGGGTACCGCCGGCGGGCAGGTAGCGACCGGGCTGGCGGCGGCCGGACGTTCGGTGGGGCTGGTGGAGTACCGGCGGATCGGCGGCGACCGGAGCCGGCTGCGGCTGCACGCGCTGCTGCGGGCCGCGCGACGAGGCGACACCTGGGATCTGGCGACGGCGCTCAAGGACGCGGTCTCCGCGCCGGAGCTGCCGGCCGAGGTGACCGTACTCGCCGGCATCGGCCAGATCGTCGATCCCGGCAGGCTCGCGGTCTTCGACACCGCCACCGAGTCCTACACCGAGCACTGCTATCAGGACCTGGTGGTCTGCACCGGCAGCGAACCGGTCCTGCCGGTCCTGCCCGGCCTGCTCGACGTGCCGACCTGGACCGTGGCCGAGGCGCTGGCCAGCCGCGACCTACCCCGGCGGCTGGTCGTCCTCGGCGGCGCGCCGGAGGGCTACGAGCTGGCCCAGATCTACGCCTCCTACGGATCCCGGGTGACGTTGGTGGAGGACTCCGCCCGGCTGCTGCCCGCCGAGGCCCCGTTCGCCGGCGAACTCCTCACCCAGGTGCTCCGCCGGTCCGGGATCGACCTGCGGCTCGGCCAGCGGCTGAGCCTGGCCGAGCGGACCGACCACGGGCCCAGGCTGCTGTTGTCGGACGGGACGACCATGGCCGTCGACCGGATCCTGCTCGCCTCCGGCCGCCGGCCCCGGGTGGCCGGGCTGGGTCTGGAGAACCTGGGTCTGGAGAACCTGGGCGCGGACGACCCCGTGGACGCCTCCTGCCGGGTGGCGCAGGGGGTCTGGGCGGCCGGCAGCGTTACCAAGATCGCCAATGCGGCCGGCTACCAGGCCAGGATCGTGGTCGACAACGTGCTCGGCCGGGGCCGGACCGCCGACTACCGGGCGCTCCCCCGGGTCGTGCAGACCACGCCCGCGGTGTGGGCCGCCGGGGCCGCGCCGGACGAGGACCTGGCCGTCGCCGGGCACGACCTCGCCGACAGCGGGCGGGTCGAGCTCTACGCCGACACCGAGCGGGGCGTCCTGGCCGGGGCCGCCGCCGTCGGGGCCGGGGCATCCGAGTGGATGGGCGAGATCGCCCTGGCGATCAGAGCGGAAGTGCCGTTGAGCACCCTGGCCGATGTCGTACGGGCCGTACCGACGTACGGTGAAGCCATCGAACCGCCGTTGTACGAGCTGGCCAAACTGGCCCAGCCCGTGCGTGCTGGAAGGGGACGTCATGAGTGAGCCGCAGTCCTTGGAGAACCCGGAGATTCCGGAGACCATCGAGACCTTCGAGACCATCGCCGCGGAGCCGGAAGCGCTCGAAGAGCTCGAAAAGCCCGACGGACCCGTGCCGCTGGAGGCCGACGAGGGCGATGTGAGCGAGCAGGCGCGCGAAGTGGCCGTGGACGAGGACGAATACCGGTGAATTTGTAGGTGACCAACGAGGTTACCGACGCGTAGGATGATGAAATTGGCCCTGCGACGCAAACCTCGCGTCGCACCCTGTTCAAGACACTGAGGAGCCGTGGCGTGACTGCTACCCCGGACGCCCGCCCCCGGGGCACCCGGCTGCCGCGAATGGCCCGCCGACGCCAGTTGCTCGGCGCCGCACAAGAGGTCTTCGTCGCCCAGGGTTACCATGCTGCGGCGATGGATGAGATCGCCGAACGTGCGGGCGTCAGCAAGCCGGTGCTCTACCAGCACTTCCCCGGCAAGCTGGAGCTCTACCTGGCCCTGCTCGACGAGCACGCCGAGTCGCTGGTGACCACGGTGCGCGACGCCCTGGCGTCCACCACCGACAACAAGACCCGGGTCCAGGCCAGCATGGCCGCCTTCTTCGACTTCGTGTCGGGCGACGGCGAGGCCTACAGGCTGGTGTTCGAGTCCGACCTGCGGAACGTCGCCCAGGTCCGGGCCCGGGTGGAGCGCGCCAACCAGAAGTGCGCCGAGATGATCGCCAAGGTCATCCAGGAGGACACCCAGGCCCCGGTCGACGAGGCCTACCTGCTGGGCATGGGCATGGTCGGGATGGCCGAGGTCAGCGCCCGCTACTGGCTCTCCCAGCAGAAGGCCATCTCCAAGGAGACCGCCGAGAGCGTGATCGCCCGCCTCGCCTGGCGGGGCATCTCCGGTTTCCCCCGCCAGTAGGCTCCGAGCCCCTCCCGCTGACTCAGTTCCTTCTCCCGGTTCCTTCTGCGCGGGTGCGCGGGGACGGAACGACATCAGCAGTGGGGGCTCCTAACCGGTGACGCTCGGCTTGCCGTTCTCCAGGTGGCCCATCAGCCGGCGGGCAAAGGTCGCGTCCTGGGCGACCGAGACGGCCAGGTCGTACCAGCCGTTGATCGTCTTGATCTTCACGGTCCTGGCGGATCCGGCCGGGACCGTGGTCGTGGCCGGATCCACCAGGGCCGTGCCGTACTCCAGGGCCTTGAGGAGGAAGGTGAGCGGCTTCGGTCCGGGGTTGTCCAGCCTTATCGACAGGGTGTGGTTCGTGGCCTTGGCCGACACGAGCACCTCGGCCGCCGCACCTGCGGCGGACCCGCCGAACTCGCGGCGGAAACCGTTGGGCCCGGTCAGGGTCAGCCGGTAGGAGGCCGTCACCGGGACGGTCACGACCTCGATCCCGTGCACGTCGAAATGCTGCGGCGCGGTGAACTCCCGGGCGTAGGGGTAGAGGGCGAAGTGGCTCGACCGGGACCCGGAGTCGGTCATGGTGATCGACAGGAGACCGGTGGTGAGGCGCGCGGTGGCCTCCGGCCGGTACGGCAGCGGCCGGGCCGGCCGCACCCCTGCCTCCTGCACCGGATCGCGCTGCAGGACCGGCGGCAGCGCGGGCAGGGTGAGGTGCCAGCCGGGGTCGGGCGCGGGCTCACCCACCGAGCGGCGGGCGCTGGTGTGCCTGAAGTCGAAGGCCGAGGTCAGGTCGCCGGCGACGGTGCGCCGCCAGGTACTGATCTCCGGGTGCCGCAGGCCCAGCCAGGTCTCCAGGAACCGGACCGTGGAGGTGTGGTCGAAGACCTCCGAGCAGACGTTGCCACCGACGGTCCACGGCGAGACGACCAGCATCGGCACCCGGTTGCCCAAACCGATCGGCCTGCCGTCCACGTACTCCTCGGTGACCGAGACGGGCGGGAGCGGCGGCGGGACGTGGTCGTACAGGCCGTCGTTCTCGTCATAGGTGACGAAGACGGCCGTCGAGGCCCAGACCTCGGGGTTCGCGGCGATCGCGTCGAGGACGTCGTAGGTGATCCCGGTGCCACGGCCGGGCGCGGAGCTGCCGGGGTGCTCCGACAGGGCCGAGGGCGCGGCGATGTAGGAGACCTGCGGGAGGGTGCCCGCTTCGACGTCGGCCCGGAAGGAGGCGGCGAGCCCGCCCGCGGGCACCCGGCGCAGGCCGCGCTCGAACAGTTCGCGCTCGGCCGGGGTCAGCCCGGCGAGGCCCGCTTCGAGGGCGGCCAGCAGCGGCGCGGGGTCCTTCGCCGCGGCGACGGCGGCGTAGAAGCCGTTGAGGCTCTGGTAGGTGCCGCCCAGGATCTCCCGGCTAAGGATCTTCCGGCCGATGTTCTTGAAGGTCGCGAAATAGGCGAGAGCGTTGTCCTCGAAATCGTCCCATTCCGAATAGACCTTCCAGGTCTTTCCGGCCGCTTGCAGGGTTTCGGCGACGGTCTTGTAGGTGTAGCCGGGGTGGTCGTCACCGTTGGCGGCATTGTCGGTGGTCCGTCCGCCGTTCGGTTCGAAGCCGACGTTGCCCGCATAGTGATAGAGCCGGTTGGGGTTGGTGGAGCTCAGAACCGAGCAGTGATAGGCGTCGCAGACCGTGAAGTTGTCGGCCAGTTCATAGTGGAACGGCAGGTCCCGGCGGTCGAAGAAGGCCATGGTGCCGGGGGTCTTCGCCGGGATCCAGTTGTCGTTCCAACCGTTGTTGCAGGCCGTGTGGCCGGAGTCCCAGCCGTGGTCGAGATCGAGGAAGAACTGCCGGGCCTCGGCGGGGCGCAGCTTGAAGCCGATGGCGTCGCGGACCGGGAACGGCTTCACGTCGCGGGCATAGCCGGGCTGTTCGAACACGCTCCTGCCGTTGCGGCGCATGATCACGTTGCGGTCCCCGAAGCCTCGCACGCCTTTGAGCGCGCCGAAGTAGTGGTCGAAGGACCGGTTCTCCTGCATCAGGAACACGACATGTTCGATCGAGCCGAGTCCGCCGGGCGGCGCGGCCGCGGCCATTGCCTTCTGCAGGGAGAGCGGCAGCGCGGAGACCGCACCCAGGGCCGCCGCACCGGTGAGAAACCGTCGCCTCGTCGCGTCCATGGTCCGCCATCCTCAGTCGTCGGGGTGTCCGCCTACTGTGGACATGATGAGGTGACGATTGAAGATCGATCGGGTGTCCGGAGCATTACGAACGTGAGAGATCTTCATAATCGGGAATGTCCATCGAGGGGGCTGACGTTGAAGAGACTGATCTGCTATATAGCGGGGAACGGCCCCGACCCGGTACACTGGGTTGCGGAGTGTGACCGCGCGCACCTGCACATCGGGCAGATGCGTCCACCCCGCAGTAAAGCGGTCACCAACTAAGAACTGTGACGGCTGGTCCCTCCCGCGTGAGCGCGCAGAACCTCGTTCTAGCGGCGCCGCGCTCCTCAACGCGCCGCCCAAGGTGCGCAGGGAAGCAGGTGTACGACCTCGCCGGCCCTACTACGGAGGCTGAACGCCCTGACTACGTTTCGTGACCTAGGGGTCATCCCAGAGATCGCCGACGCCCTCGCCACCGAAGGCATCGTCGAACCGTTCCCCATCCAGTCCCTCGCGCTCCCTATCGCGCTCCAGGGCACCGACATGATCGGCCAGGCCCGCACGGGCACCGGCAAGACGCTGGCCTTCGGCATTGCGCTGCTCCAGCGGATCGAGCACGGGCTCAAGCAGCCCCAGGCCCTCGTGGTCGTGCCGACCCGCGAGCTCGCCCTCCAGGTGCACGACGACCTGGTGCTGGCCGGCGGCAAACTCGGCACGCAGGTCCTGGCCGTCTACGGCGGCCGGGCCTATGAGCCCCAGATCGACGCGCTCCGCAACGGGGTCGACGTCATCGTCGGCACCCCCGGTCGCATGCTCGACCTGGTCAAGCAGAAGCACCTCGACCTCTCGCAGATCAAGGTCCTTGTCCTGGACGAGGCCGACCGCATGCTCGACCTGGGCTTCCTGCCCGACATCGAGCGGATCATCGGCCAGGTCCCGGCGAAACGGCAGACGATGCTGTTCTCCGCGACCATGCCCGGCGAGATCATGAACCTTTCCCGCCGTTACCTCACCCAGCCCACGAACGTGCGGGCCGAGGCACACGCCGAGTCCGAGGCTCAGCCCAAGGTCGTCCAGTACGTGTGGCAGGCCCACCAGATGGACAAGCCCGAACTCCTGGCCCGCATCCTGCAGGCCCAGGACCGTGGTCTGACCATGGTGTTCTGCCAGACCAAGCGCGCCTGTGACCGGGTCGCCACCGAGCTGGCAGAACGCGGGTTCTCCGCCGCCGCCGTGCACGGTGACCTCGGTCAGTCCCAGCGTGAGCGGGCCCTGCGGGCCTTCCGGGCCGGCAAGATCGACGTGCTGATCGCCACCGACGTCG